>NZ_JPJC01000259.1:1024-41353 GCF_000733135.1 Sphingomonas sp. FUKUSWIS1 | reverse complement strand
GCTGGTCGCGCTGGTCGGCGGGATCGCCGCCGCACTGGTCGCCGCCGGGACCGGGGACGAGCCGCCCGCCGCTGCCGATCCCGCGCCGGTCAATCCGGCGATCCTCGACGAGACGCTCGACCTGATCGTTGAGCCCGTGCTGCTGGTCCGCGACGGCCGCGTTGTGCTCGCCAACCGCGCCGCGCGTGCGCTGCTCGGCGAACACATCATCGGCGACGATGCGCGCGTGGCGATCCGCCACCCCGCCGCGGCCGAAGCGCTGTCGTCCCCCGCCGCGCTGGGCGAGACTCCGCCGATCGAGCTGGTCGGCCTTGGCACCCGCGACCAGCGCTGGGAAATGCGCGTCGGCGAATTGTCCGACGGCCAGCGCATCGTCCATCTGATTGACCAGACCGGCAATTATGCCGCCGAACGGATGCGCGTTGATTTCGTCGCCAATGCGAGCCACGAACTGCGCACGCCGCTCGCCTCGATCCTCGGCTTCATCGAGACGCTGAGCGAGGAAGCGGGCGAGGATCCGGCGATCCGCGCGCGCTTCCTCAAGGTGATGGACGACGAGGCCAAGCGGATGCTGCGGCTGATCGAGGATCTAATCTCGCTCAGCCGGATCGAGGCGGAGAAATACCGCGTCCCCGACACGCCGATCGACCTGGCCATTCTGGTCGGCGACGTGCGGGCCGAACTGGCCGACGGCGCGGGCAACCGGGGCCTTGATCTGGTCGCGACGATCGAGCCCGCCGTCCCCCCGGTGTCGGGCGACCGCGTGCAGCTGTCGCAGATGCTCCACAATTTGGTGGGCAACGCGATGAAATATGGCCGCGCCGGGACGCCGGTGACGATCACCCTGGCGCGCGACGTGACCGGCATGGTCAGGCTGGCGGTACGCGACGAGGGCGACGGCATCGCCGCTGTGCACATCCCGCGGCTGACCGAGCGATTCTACCGCGCCGATGCCGGGCGCAGCCGTTCGCTCGGCGGCACCGGACTGGGGCTGGCGATCGTCAAGCATATCGTCGAGCGGCATCGCGGTCGCCTCGACATCGCGAGCCAGGTCGGGGTCGGCACGACGGTCGCGGTGATCCTGCCGCCGGCTGGTGCCGGCCCCGCCAATTCGTCGCGTGTCATCAAACGGTAACGCGACTGTCACACAGGATCCGGTCTAGCCGCGCTATCGGGCAGGCATGACGGGAATTGACGTGCAGCGTTTCGGGGCGATTTCAGGACTGGCGGTCACGGCACTGGCGGGCGCGACGCTGATCGGCGGATGCGTCGATCAGGCGAATGGCGGCGGCGCGGGTTCGCGCGATCAGATCACCGCGGTCGGATCGTCGACGGTCTACCCCTTCACGACGATGATCGCCGAACAGCTCGTCGCCAACGATCCCGATGCCAAGGCACCGGTGATCGAATCGACCGGCACCGGCGCGGGGATGAAGCTGTTCTGCGCAGGCATCGGCGCCGGCCATCCCGATATCGAGGATGCGTCGCGGCGGATGAAGGCGAGCGAGTATAAGGACTGCGCGGCCAACGGCGCCGGCCAGATCCTGGAAATCCAGGTCGGGATCGACGGCATCGCCTTTGCCGAGGCGAAGAACGGCCCGAAGATGCAGCTCACCCCGACCGACCTGTACAAGGCACTCGCCGCCAGCCCCGGCGGCCGGCCCAACACCGCGCGCGTGTGGCGCGACGTGAACCCCGCGCTGCCGCCGGTGCCGATCCAGGTCTATGGCCCGCCCGCGACCAGCGGCACGCGCGACGCGCTCGCCGAGCTGATCCTGACCAAGGGCTGCGAAGCGAGCGACCCCGCCGCCAAGCCGCTCGCCAAGTCCGATCCCGATGCGCACAAGGCGCTGTGCACCCGCGTCCGCGAGGACGGGATGTATGTCGATGCGGGTGAGAACGACAATCTGATCGTCCAAAAGCTCCAGTCCAACCCCAATGCGATCGGCGTGTTCGGCTACAGCTATCTCGAAGAGAACAAGAACGACGTGAACGGCGTCGCGATCTCCGGTGTCGAGCCGACCTATGCGACGATCGCGGACACGCGGTATCCGGGGTCACGCCCGCTCTACATCTATGTGAAGAAGGCGCATCTGAGTGCTATTCCGGGACTGCGGACGTTCCTGAAACTCTATGCCGCCAACTGGAGCGCGACCGGGCCGCTGGTGAAGCGCGGCCTGATCGCCGCGCCACCCGCGGTCCAGGCCCGGTCGGCAGCGATCATCGCCAACGAGACGATTCTCGACCCGGCGGTGCTGTCGTGATGCACTACTGGAACACGACCGCCGCCCCGAAACCGGTGGAGACGGCCTGATGTCGGCACTCGCCCTCTTCTTCCTCGTTCTCGGACTCGGCCTGATCGCGTGGCTGAGCGCACGGATGCGTGCCGCACGGTTCCGGGTCGGCAACACCGCGCGGTTCAGCTCGCTGCCCGCGCATCACGGCTGGTATGTCGCGCTGTGGACCGCGATCCCGCCGCTGCTGTTTCTGGTTGGCTGGTCGATGGTCGTACCCGCGCTCGTCACCGATACCGTGCTGGCCAGCCCCGCCGCGGTGCAGCTGCCCCCGCCCGGCTTCGACCGTGCCTCGATCCTGTCCGAGGCGCGCAGCCTGGCGGAGGGACGAAGCTTCGGCGCGTTCCACGAGCTCGCGCGCGTCCTGTCACCGGTCTATGCCGCCGCGCAATCGCGCTACGACTGGATCGCGACCGCGCTCGCGCTGCTGCTCACCTTTGCCGGCGGCGCGTTCGCGTTCCTGCGCGTGCGGCCGGGCTTCGGCGCGCGGACGCGGGTCGAGCGGATTGTCATGATCCTGCTGCTCGGCGCGTCGCTGATCGCGATCCTGACCACGGTCGGCATCGTCGCCTCGCTGCTCTACGAATCCGCGCGCTTCTTCTCGATCGTGCCGATCACCGACTTCCTGTTCGGCACGCACTGGAGCCCGCAGGTCGTCGACGCGCGCGATCCGGGGGCGTCGCTCGGCGCGGTGCCGCTGTTCTGGGGGACGTTCTTCATCGGCGCGGTGATCGCGATGATCGTCGCGATCCCGTTCGGGCTGATGAGTGCGATCTACCTCACGCAATATGCCGCCCCGACCACGCGCAAATGGATGAAGCCGATCCTCGAGGTGCTCGCGGGCGTGCCGACCGTCGTCTATGGCTATTTCGCCGCGCTGACGGTGGCGCCAGCGGTGCGCGATTTCGCGGTGTGGATCGGGATCAGCTGGGCCTCGTCGGAGAGCGCGCTCGCCGCCGGGCTCGTGATGGGGATCATGATCATCCCGTTCGTGTCGTCGATGGCCGATGATTCGATCGCCGCGGTCCCCTCGTCGATGCGCGACGGCAGCCTTGCGATGGGTGCAACCTCGTCCGAGACGATCCGCCGCGTCCTGCTCCCCGCCGCACTGCCGGGCGTGGTCGGCGGCGTCCTCCTCGCGGTCAGCCGCGCGATCGGCGAGACGATGATCGTGGTGATGGCCGCCAGCGGCGTCGCGACGCTGACGCTCAACCCGTTCGCCAGCACGACGACCGTGACCAAGCAGATCGTCGATCTGCTGACCGGCGAGGCCGAGTTCGACAGCGCCAAGACGCTCGCCGCCTTCGCGCTGGGGCTGACGCTGTTCGTCGTCACCCTGCTCCTCAACATCGTCGCGCTGACGGTCGTGAAACGGTACCGCGAAGCCTATGAATAGCGTGACCCCCTTCATCGGTACGCCAGACGCTACGGCCTCGGCGAAGCCCGCCACGGCGCGCGTGCCGACCGACTGGACCACCACGGCGATGCAGAGCCGCATCCGCCGCCGCTATGCCGCAGAACGCCGGTTCCGCCTCGCCGGGCTGGCCGCGGTCTGGCTGTCCGCGGGCTTCCTCGCCTTCCTGCTGTCGTCGATGCTGTGGCAGGGCGCGAGCGGGTTCGTCGAGACGCGCGTCGCGCTGCCGATCGATTTCGCCGCCGCCGCACTGCCGATCGAACCCGCGCGGCTGACAAGCCGCGGCGCCGATCTCGCGCTCGCCAGCGCCGGTCTCGAGGGTGCGGTCGACAGCGCCGCGACGCGCGCGTTCGGCAAGGACGGCGAAGGCCTGTTGTCGGACGGCGCCTGGGTGACCGTGCGCGATGCGCTCAAGGCGGATCCCGGGCTGCTTTCACGCAAGACGGTGATCGCGGTGCCCGTCGCCAGCCCGGTCGACATGGCCGCCAAGGGCGATGGCCCGCCCGAGGCGGAGGCGGTCGTCGCCCGGCTCAAGGCGCGCGGCGTGCTGACGCGCGGGCTGAGCATGACGTTCCTGACCACCGCCGATTCGACCGATGCGACGCGGGTCGGCATCTGGGGGGCGTTCAAGGGTTCGCTGCTGACGATGATCGTCACGCTGCTGCTCGCCTTCCCGATCGGTGTCCTGTCCGCGTTGTATCTCGAGGAATATGCCCCGAAGAACCGCTGGACCGACCTGATCGAGGTGTCGATCAACAACCTCGCCGCGGTCCCTTCGATCATTTTCGGGCTGCTCGGGCTCGCGGTGTTCTTGGGTACCTTCGGGATGCCGCGATCGGCGCCGCTGGTCGGCGGGCTGACGCTCGCGCTGATGACGATGCCGGTGATCGTGATCGCCGGGCGCAACGCGATCAAGGCGGTGCCGCCCTCGATCCGCGACGCAGCGCTTGGCATCGGCGCGTCGCCGGTGCAGGTCGTGTTCCACCACGTCCTGCCGCTCGCGCTGCCCGGCATCCTGACCGGCACGATCATCGGCATGGCACGTGCGCTCGGCGAGACCGCACCGCTGCTGATGATCGGCATGCGCGCGTTCATCGCCGCGCCGCCATCGGGGCTGCGCGATCCCGCGACCGTGCTGCCTGTTCAGATCTTCCTGTGGTCCGACCAGGTCAGCCGCGGCTTCATCGAGAAGACCTCGGCCGCGATCATCGTCCTGCTCGTCTTCCTGCTCGCGATGAACGGCGTCGCGATCTACCTCCGCAACAAATTCGAGACCCGCTGGTGATGACCAACCACAAGATGACCGCGCGCGACGTCAGCGTCTATTACGGGCAGAAACGCGCGATCGACAATGTGTCGATCGACGTCGACATGGACAATGTCACCGCGTTCATCGGCCCGTCGGGCTGCGGCAAGTCGACCTTCCTGCGCACGCTCAACCGCATGAACGACACCGTCGCCAGCGCGCGGGTCGAGGGGAAGATCGAGCTCGACGGCCACGACATCTATTCCCCCGACATGGACGTGGTCCAGCTGCGCGCACGCGTCGGCATGGTGTTCCAGAAGCCGAACCCCTTCCCCAAGTCGATCTATGAGAACGTCGCCTACGGCCCGCGCATCCACGGGCTCGCGGGTGCCAAGAGTGACCTCGACCAGATCGTCGAGAAGTCGCTGCGGCGTGCGGGTCTCTGGGACGAGGTGAAGGATCGCCTGACCGACAGCGGTACCGCCTTGTCGGGCGGGCAGCAGCAGCGGCTGTGCATCGCGCGCGCGATCGCGGTCGATCCCGAGGTGATCCTGATGGACGAGCCGTGCAGCGCGCTCGACCCGATCGCGACCGCCAAGATCGAGGAGCTGATCCACGAGCTGCGCGGCCGCTATGCGATCGTGATCGTCACGCACAACATGCAGCAGGCGGCGCGCGTCAGCCAGCGCACCGCCTTCTTCCACCTCGGCACGCTGGTCGAATATGGCGACACCTCCGCCATCTTCACCAACCCGCGCGAGGAACGCACCAAGGATTACATCACCGGCCGCTACGGCTGATGGGGACGGGATCGATGAACACGCACACCGTAAAGGTCTTCGACGACGAGATCGGCCGCCTGCGCGGCCTCATCTCGCAGATGGGCGGCCTCGCCGAGGACGCGATCGCCAATGCGATGAAGGCGCTCCAGCGTAACGACGTCGCGCTCGCACGTGAGGTGCGCGCGGCGGACAAGCAGATCGACGCGATCGAGGCGGAGGTCGAGCGGCTGGCGGTGCAGATCATCGCACTGCGCGCACCGATGGCGATCGACCTGCGCGAGGTCGTCGCCGCGCTGAAGATCGCGGGCGTCGTCGAGCGGATCGGCGATTATGCCAAGAACATCGCCAAGCGCGTGCCGATGATCGAAAGCGAGCACCGGATCGATCCGATCTCGATCCTGCCCGCGATGGGCCGGATGGCGAGCGAGATGGTGCATGACGTGCTCGACGCCTTTGCCGCGCGTGATTTCGAGGCGGCGATGCTCGTCGTCGAAAGCGACGCCGCGCTCGACGATTTCTACGACAGCATCTTTCGCACGCTGGTGACCTACATGGTCGAAAATCCAAAGACGATCAGCCAGGTCGCGCACCTGCTGTTCGTCGCGAAGAATCTCGAACGGATCGGCGACCACGCGACCAACGTCGCCGAGATGGTCTATTTTGCCGCGACCGGCACCCAGATGGCCGACCGCGACCGCGGCGGCATACAGGAGTAATCGACATGGCCCGTGCAAGGATGCTGCTGGTCGAGGACGACGCGGCGCTCGCCGAACTGCTGGTCTGGCATTTCAAGCGCGAGGATTTCGAGATCGCGCACACCCCCGATGGCGAGGAGGCGCTGCTGCTCGCGCGTGAGAAGGTGCCCGATATCGTCCTGCTCGACTGGATGGTCGAAGGCCTGTCGGGGATCGAGGTGTGTCGCCGCCTGCGTCGCGCGCCCGAGACGCAGAACGTGCCGATCATCATGCTGACCGCGCGTGGGGAAGAGGAAGACCGTGTCCGCGGGCTCGAGACCGGCGCTGATGATTACGTCACCAAGCCCTTCTCGCCGCGCGAGCTGGTCGCGCGCGTCGGCGCGGTGCTGCGCCGCGTCCGCCCCGCGCTTGCCGGCGAAGCGCTGAGCTATGCCGACATCGAGATGGACACCGTCGGCCACAAGGTCCGCCGCTCGGGCGAGGTCGTCGCACTCGGGCCAACCGAGTTCCGGCTGCTCAAGCATTTCCTCGAACATCCCGGCTGGGTCTTCTCGCGCGAACGGCTGCTCGATGCGGTGTGGGGCCATGATTCGGACATCGAATCGCGCACCGTCGACGTGCATATCCGGCGGCTGCGGAAAGCGATCAACACCGGCGAACGTCCCGACATCATCCGCACGGTGCGCTCGGCTGGCTATTCGCTTGATACTGGCGGGTGAAAGTCGGGGTGCTGCAAGCGGTCGCCGACCGCGTCATTAGTGCAGGACCAAGACAAGCCGGTTAGAATCGGACGCGAAACGAAGGACCCAAGCTGGTTTTAGTGCGTTCAACCGTGGCGCTAACGAATTTGCGCTCCAAGTATTCAGGAGATTCGCATGAAGTCCATTCTTCTCGCCGCTGCAGCGTTGCTCGCCTCGCCCGTGCTCGCGCAGACCGCGCCGCAGACGATGCCGCCAGCAGACCCGGCCGCCCAGACCGCGCCCGCTGATCCGGCAATGGCACCGCCAGCCGCAGATCCTGCCGCTCCCGCCGATCCGGCGATGGCAGCCGATCCTGCAGCCCCTGCCGATCCGGCAATGGCACCGCCGCCGCCCGCAGCGCCCCAGGCTCCGATGGCTGCACCCGGTGGTGCGAACATCGTCTTCGGTCAGCCGACGGTGACGCCGCCGACCCCGGCGCCTGCCGAGTATCCAACCTGCTCGCGCACCGTCAAGGACGGCTGCAAGAACCGCGGCGGTAAGTAAGCGGTTCGCATCGGTGCGGGCCGTGGCTAACGCCGCGGCTTGCGCCGACTGCTTTACGTTCTAGGAAAGGCGCTCCACGATAAGAGAGGGGCGCCTTTTTCCATGTCCGACAGCTTTGGATCCTTCGGTTTTGCTGGCCGCGTCGCGATCGTCACCGGCGCAGGCGGCGGGCTCGGCCGCGAATATGCGCTCGAGCTGGCCCGGCGCGGTGCGAAGGTCGTCGTCAATGATCTGGGCGCCTCGCGCGACGGTACGGGACAGTCTGACGCAGCGCTGAAGGTCGTCGAGGAGATCGAGGCCGCGGGCGGCGAGGCGATCGCCAATGGCGGCAGCGTCACCGACTATGACCAGATGGTCGAGATGGTGGCGCGTGCGTCCGAAAAATGGGGCGGCGTCCATATCCTCATCAACAATGCCGGCGTGCTGCGCGACAAGAGCTTCGCCAAGATGGAGCCCGCCGATTTCAACTTCGTCGTCGACGTCCATCTGAACGGCTCGGCCAACGCGACCAAGGCGGTCTGGGACGGGATGCGCGCGCAGAATTACGGCCGCATCCTGATGACCGCGTCGTCGACCGGGCTGTACGGCAATTTCGGCCAGGCCAATTACGGCGCCGCCAAGCTCGGCCTTGCCGGTCTGACCAAGACGCTCGCGATCGAGGGGGCGAAGAACAACATCCGCGTCAACACGATCGCGCCGACCGCAGGCACGCGGATGACGCAGGACATCTTTCCCGAAGAGGCGTTCAAGGCCTTCTCCCCCGACAAGGTCGCGCCCGGCGCGGTGTTCCTGGTGTCGGAGGATGCCCCGACCAACATGATCCTCGGCGCCGGCGCGGGCGTGTTCCAGGCCGCCTATGTCACGCTGACGCCGGGCGCATTGCTGTCGGGCGACGATCTGTCGGTCGAAGGGGTAGCCGCCAACTGGGCGGCAATTACCGACCGCAACGGCGAGATCGTCCCGCAATCGGGCGCGGACCAGGCGATGACCATATTAGCGAAGCTCCAGCGCGGCTGACCGCCGCGCCGGCGGGCTCAGCTTTCGACGAGCTTCATCAGCCGTCGCTCGACCGGGGCCAGGATCGGGCCAAGGTCATGGCCCCGCTTGATCACCGCCCCGCCTTCGCCGACCAGGGCCCACATGCCCTGGCGGTTGCGAAGCGCGGGGCGTTTCTCGATCCGGAATTCGGGCCGTTCGGCCGCGCGGCGGAAACAGGCGAACACAGCCGCCTCGCGGCCGAGATCGATCGCATAGTCCCGCCAATGCCCCGCCGCGACCATGCGTCCGTAGAGGTCGAGGATCCGCATCAGTTCGAGCCGATCGAAGCCGATCTGGGTGGGGGCGGTATTGCGGGTCGGAAAGGGCGTGACGTTGTTCATCAGGACGGATCAGGCCCGATCGCGCAGATCCTGTTCGACCGGGCCGCGACGGAGCCCGTCGCGATCGGTCGACAGGTCCTGATCGGCGAGCAGCGAGTCCAGACGCTTGCGCATCATCTCCAGCTCACAGCGCATGATCTCCATCTTCTGCGTCGCCGGGTCGAAGGCCTCGGTGCACGGCGTGCCATAGGGCACGAAGCGCGGGGCCTCGGGTGCGGCGCCGCCCTCTACCGTCGTCGCGCGCGCCGGGATGCCGACGACGGTCGTGCCCTCGGGGACGTCGCGCGTCACGACCGCATTAGCGCCGACTCGCGAGCGGCGGCCGAGCGTGATCGGCCCGAGCACCTGCGCGCCCGATCCGATGATCGCACCGTCCGAGATGGTCGGGTGGCGCTTGCCGGCAACGCCATTGTCGGGGCTCGTCCCGCCCAGCGTCACGCATTGATAGATCGTCACGTCGTCGCCGATCAGCGAGGTCTCGCCGATAACGACGAAGCCGTGGTCGATGAAGAAATTGCGGCCGATCGTCGCGCCGGGATGGATGTCGATCGCGGTCAGGAACCGCGACAAATGATTGACGCACCGCGCGAGGAAGAAATTCTGCCCGCTATACAGCCGGTGTGCGATGCGGTGCATCCCCAGCGCCCAGACGCCGGGGTAGAGCATGATCTCCGCGCGCGAATGCGGCGCCGGGTCACGCGCCCGGATCGAATCGAGATAAGCCCCTAACCGGCTGAACATGCGCATTCCCCTTGGCGGTCCGCTCATTTAGGCGTTCACAGGGGCGATTTCCAGCGGGCGGGGGCAACGCCGTGGCGGACGCCCCGCGCCGACGGCCTCATTATCGACCCGGCATGGACAAACGGGGGTGCACGATCGATATGGGCGATCAATGGCTGCAACCTATCTCCCCACGCTCAAGCAACTACAATATCTCGTCGCGCTGAAGGATCATGGCCATTTCGGCCGTGCTGCCGAGGCCTGTTTCGTGACCCAGTCGACGCTGTCGGCAGGTCTGCGCGAGCTCGAGACGCTGATCGGGGTGGTGCTGGTCGAGCGCACACGCCGCGTCGTCCGCTTCACCCCGCTGGGGGACCGGATCGCGGACAAGGCGCGTCGCGTGCTGCGCGAGGCGGAGGAACTTGGCGACATGGCGCGCGCCGCCGGTCGGCCGCTGTCGGGCGACATGCGGATGAGCGTGATCCCGACGATCGCGCCGTTCATGCTCCCGCGCATCCTGCCGCGGCTGCGACGCGACTATCCGGACCTCAAGCTGTTCCTGCGCGAGGAGCCGAGCGGCGCGGCGTGCGAGGGGCTGCACAACGGCCGCACCGACTGTGTGCTGCTCGCCCTGCCCTATGCGTGCGGCGAAGTCGCGTTCGAGCCCCTGTTCGACGACCGGCTGTTCGTCGCCTTCCCGACCGAGGACGTGCCCGCGGACCGGACCTCGATCCCCGCCTCCGCTATTCCCGCCTCGGCGATCGACGAGACTCGGCTGTTGCTGCTCGAGGACGGGCATTGCCTGAAGGATCATGCGCTCGCCGCGTGCAACCGGCCCGAAATCCGTGCCGAGGCGACGATGATGGGCACGTCGCTGCACACGATCGTGCAGATGGTCGACAACGGCCTGGGCATCACGATGCTGCCTGAGATGGCGCTGAACGCCGGGATCCTCGAAAATACCGGGATCACCGCGCTGCCGCTCGACGCCGAGAACGCGTTTCGCCGGATCGCGCTGGTGTGGCGGAAGGCCTCGCCGCGCGAGAAGGATTTCCAGTTGCTCGCCAAGGCGCTTGCCGACGCCCGCTGACCGGCCGCGCTGGCTCGCACTGCAACGATTTCCGGGCTCAACCGTAGTTGCGGTTCGCAAGCGCCCGTTTGAGGAGATAGATTTCGATGTCGAACATGCGCCCCCTGTATATTGGCCTGGGCACCACGGGTCTCGTCGCGCTAGCGCTCGCCGCCTGCAGCAGCGGCAACAGCGACCTCGGCACGCCGACCGCGCCGCCCCCCGCCAACCCCGCACTGTCGACGCCCAACGGGCCGATCGCCGTCGCCAACCCGACCGTCGGCGGCGTGCCGATGATCGCGACGCGGACGATCGTCGACAATGCCTCCGCCGCACCCAATCTCGCGACGCTGGTTACCGCGCTGAAGGCTGCGGACCTGACCGCGACGCTGTCCGGGACCGGGCCGTTCACCGTTTTCGCACCGACCGACGCAGCGTTCGGCCGGCTCGCGCCCGGCATGGTCCAGACGTTGCTCAAGCCCGAGAACAAGGCATCGCTGGCGAAAGTGCTGACCTATCACGTCGTGCCCGGCGACATCACCGCTGCCGACCTGAAGGCGCGTGTCGCGGCGGGTGGCGGCACCGCCGCACTGACGACGGTCGAAGGTGATGCAATCACGGTGACCCTCGTTGGAGATATCATCGCACTCACCGACGTCAACGGTAACAAAAGTTATATTGAGACCGCCGATGTGCGTCAGTCGAACGGCATTGTTCATGTCGTCAACGGGGTAATCGTACCCCGCTTGTCTTGAGCGAGGTGTGGCAGCGTGCCAACACTTCGTCGCGTCAACGGCGCACTTGGTCCTGTTGGCGCATCCGTAACTTGGCAAACCGCCGCGTGACTCCATACGTTCTATCGCAGAATTTATTTCACGATTGTTTCAGCCAGGAGAAATCCATGATCACCAAGACCCCTCTCGTCCTTGCCGCAACGCTTTTCGCGGCTGCACCGGCGATCGCGCAGACCGCGCCGAGCGGCACGACGCCCGCACAGACCGCGCCAACTGGCACGGCGCCCGCACAGGCCCCAATGCAGGCCCCTGCACAGGCCGGTACCGCCGCACCGATGGCCGGCGTTCCAGCAGCACCCGCCGCGGCACAGCCTGCAGCGACCGCGACGATCGCGGCAGCGCTGCCGACGCTTCCAAACCGCGCGACGCTCGCCAAGCTGGTGACTGCAGCCGGCCTCGGCACGACGCTTGCGGGCCCCGGCCCCTTCACCGTTTTCGCACCGAGCGATGAGGCGTTCACCCGGCTTCCCGCCGGCGCGCTCGATACGCTGATGAAGCCGGAGGCGAAGCCCACGCTGGCGACGATCCTGAAGTATCACGTCGTCGCAGGCGCCGTGACGTCGGATCAGCTGAAGGCGCAGATCACGTCGGGTGGCGGCAAGGCCGTCCTCACGACGCTGGCCGGCCAGCCGCTGACGGCATCGGTGGGTCCGAACGGCAATATCGAACTGACGGACGTTGCCGGCAGCAAGGCCTATGTCGACACGGCAGATGTCAAGGCGACCAACGGTGTCGTCCATCTCACCAACGGCATGAGCGTTCCCAAGATCGGCTAACGCCGTCTAGGAGGTCCAGCGCGCGGCGGCGTCCTTGTCGGCGTCGCGCGCTTCGACCCAGCTGGCCTGTGTGCCGCGGGTCTCGCGTTTCCAGAACGGCGCATCGGTCTTCAACCGATCGATCAGATAGGCACAGGCCTCGAGCGACGCGGCACGGTGTGCGGACGCCGCCGCCACGAAGACGATCCGTTCACCCGGATGCATCGGCCCGACCCGGTGGACGATCGTCACCGCACTCAGCTCCCAGCGCTCGACGGCACCCGTCGCCACCTTGGTGAGCGCAGCCTCTGTCGCACCGGGATAATGTTCCAGTTCGAGCGTCTCGACGCCGTCATCTGCGCGCACGAGACCTGTGAAGGTTGCCACCGCGCCCGCGCCGCGTTCGCCGGCGGTTTCGGCCTGCGTGATCTCTGCAAGCAGGTCGATCGGGGCCGTCTGGACGATGATCCGGATCATCCGCCCGTCACCGGAGGGAAGAGTGCGATCTCGCGCGCGCCGGCGATCGGGGTATCGATCGGCACGAACGCCTGATCCAGGGCGGCGCGCAGCCGGGCGGGATCGGCAAAGGCGGCGGCATGGCCCGGGCTGGACAGCGCCAGCCAGTCCACCAGTTCGGCGATCGTGGTCACCGATGCGGGCGGATCGACACGTTCCTCGCCCGTCCCGATCCGTTCGCGGACCCACGCAAAATACACCATCGTCACCGTCATGCGCTCAATCCATATGCTTCAGGCCGACGCGCAGGTAATCCCAGCCCGTCACCAGCGTCAGGACCGCAGCCCCCCAGAGCGCGGCGAGCCCGACGCCATGTACCCACGGCATGTCGGGCAGCGCGCCCGCGAGGATCAGTCCGCCCAGCGCGACCAGCTGCAGCGTCGTCTTCCATTTCGCAAGCTGCGAGACGGGCACGGACACCTGCACCTGCGCCAGGAATTCGCGCAGGCCCGACACCGCAATCTCGCGGAGCAGGATGACGAGCGCGGCGATCACATGGACGCCCGCAATATCGCGCGTGCCGACCAGGATCAGGATGACCGCCGCGACCATGATCTTGTCCGCGATCGGATCGAGGAAGATCCCGAGGCGTGAGACCGCACCGTTCGACCGCGCGAGATAGCCGTCGAAATAATCGGTGATGCCCATCAGGCAGTAGAGCGCGAAGGCGATGCCGTAGCCGGCCGCCCAGCCGGGCCACCACAGAAAGCCGACGAGAAGGGGTACCGCGACAATGCGCGACAGCGTCAGAAGGTTGGGCAGGGTCCACACCCCGCCTTCCCTACTCCGGTCATGCCCTTGGCGAAACCGGGTTTTACCGATCGGTGCCGACTAATGTGCGGCAAGCGCGGACGCCGGACCGTGGCGCGGGGGCTCGTCCGGATCCCGTACGCGGACACCCGGCCGACGCGGGCGGCGCTAAACCATTGGCCTACCGCCCCCGCTGGGCTAAGGCCGCGGCAGTCTTATTGCCACGATCAGGGCCTTTTCTCGCATGCGCAACGCACTCGGGTTGCTGAAGCAACGACGCTTCCTGCCCCTGTTCACGACACAGTTTCTGGGCGCCTTCAACGACAATCTGTTCAAGACGTCGATGGTGTTGTTCGCGACCTATGCGATCTTCAACGATCCGCGGATGGAGGCGAATTTCAACGCACTCGCCACCGGAATTGCGATCATCCCCTTTTTCCTGCTCTCGGCACTCGCCGGGCAGCTCGCGGACAGCCATGACAAGGCGCGGATCATCCGGCTCGTGAAGAGCGCGGAGATCGGCATCATGGCGCTCGGCGCGGCGGGCCTGATGGTGGCGCGCAGCGGCCATTCGACGATCGGCCTCGGGCTGATGCTCGGGGCGGTACTGTGCCTGGGGGTGCATTCGACGTTCTTCGGGCCGATCAAATACGCGATCCTGCCGCAGCATCTGCCGCCATGCGACGTGCTCGGCGGCACCGGGCTGGTCGAGGCCGGCACCTATCTGGCGATCCTGATGGGGACGATCACCGCCGGGTTCATGACCGATCATATCGAGCGCGCGGCGATCGCGGTTCTGGCGATCGCGGTGATCGGCTGGTTCGCGGGTCGCCAGGTGCCGCCGGCACCGCGCGAGGGCCCGCCGCTGGTGCTCAACTACAACCCGTTCACCGCGTCGTGGCGGCTGATCAGCGCGACGATGCACATCCCGCGGCTGTTCCTGGCGATCTGCGCGATCAGCTTCTTCTGGACGATCGGCGCGGTGCTGATCGTGATCTTCCCGCCGCTGGTCAAGAACGTGCTGACCGCCGACGAGCGGGTCGCCAGCTTCGTGATCGCGGTGTTTTCGATCGGCGTCGCGATCGGTTCGGTGGTGATCAACACGATGCTCAAGGGCCGGATCTCGGCGCGCTACGCACCCGCCTCGGTGATCGCGATGGGCGGATTCGTCGTCATCTTCTCGGTCCTGGTGCGGACCTGGACCCCGGCGGCGCCGGGCCAGTTCTACGATTGGGCCGGGTTCCTGGCACAGCCGCGCGCCTGGCCGGTGCTCGGCACCCTGATGATGATCGCGATCACCGGCGGGATGTTCGTCGTCCCGCTCTACGCCTTCCTGACGACGACGGTCGAAAAGGATCAGACCGCGCGGACGGTGGCGGCGAACAACGTCGTCAATTCGGGCGCGATGACGATCGGGTCGATCGCGGTCATCGGCATCACGATGGCGGGCGTGACACCCGAGGACCTGCTGTTCCTGGTCGCCGGCATGTGCCTGGTATCCGCCTGGATCGCCCAGAAACTGCACCGCGCCTGCGACGACGATGCCGAAACCTGCCTGCCCGTGATCAGAAAATGAAGCTGTAGAAGCAGGTGAAGAAGGCCGCGAAGCTCAGCACGAACAGCTTGACGTCCTGATCGTCGCGCCCGCCCGGCGCAGCGATCACGGGCGGGGGCAGCGTCCGTCGAAACGGGTGGCGCGCGGCTTCGTTGGTCAGGACTAGGCGTCGGGTCATGGCGACCGGTTAACGCGGTGTTTACCTTTTCGACCAGCGACAAAATCGTCCCGTTTTAACCCGTCCGCGAATGGGACAGAATTCAGGAGTTTCGACATGCTGCGATACGCCGTCCTTGCCACCCTGTTGGGCAGCACCCCGCTTGCCGCGCAAGAGGTTCCACCGGTGCCAGCGCCTGTCACCGGGCCCGCAGATGCGTCGTCATCGGTGCCCGCTGCGACGCCGCGCCCCGCGACTATTGGCGTGACGCTGACCACCAGCCTCGGCCCGATCGTGCTCGAACTCGAGAAAGAACGCGCACCGATCACCACCGCGAATTTCCTGCGCTATGTCGACGCGCGCAAGCTCGACGGCACGACCTTCTATCGCGCGCTGCGGCTGGGGCCTGATACGGGACTGATCCAGGGCGGGATCGAGGGCAATCCCAAGCGGGCCTTCCCGCCGATCGCGCACGAGCCGACCAGCAAGACCGGCGTGCTCCACACCGACGGCACGATTTCGCTCGCACGGCTGGCGCCGGGGACCGGGCGCGCCGACGTCTTCATCACCGTCGGCGCGATCCCCTTCCTCGACGCACATCCCGAGAAGCCGGGCGACAATACCGGCTTTGCCGCGTTCGGGCACGTCGTCCAGGGCATGGACATCGTCCGCGACATCCTTGCCGCGCCTACCTCGCCGACCAAGGGCGAAGGCGTGATGAAGGGCCAGATGATCGCCGCGCCGATCCGCATCCTGACCGCCCGGCGGACGTCGCCCGCGACACGGTGACGCCCGTCGTAAAGGGTAACGGATCGGGGTTAAGTAACGGACTTAAAACCATTTTGGGCTAGTCCGCGGTGATGCAGACGCGACATGCCGTAATCCCCCGCCCCTTGCCAGCGGTGGAAGCCGCGCCAGGCACCGGATCGATGCCCCCCAACGTCTTGCTGGCGATCGCGATGACCGCGGTCGCCGACGGCGTCGTGGTCTTCGACGCGGCGGAGCGGATCGCGCTGGTCAATCCGCGCGTGGCGGCGCTGTTCCGCTTCGACCCGGACCGCGTCATGATCGGCATGGACATGGCGAGCTTTCTCGGGGTCGTCGGCACCGCCGTCGGCTGGTCCGCGGCACGGATCGCGACCGTGGTCGACAATCATCGTCGCTGGCAGGCCCGGCAGGAAAGCGTCGATATCGATCATCATTTCGACGACGGGACGATCCTGCATATCAATTTCGCCCCGCTGCCCGGGCACTGCGCGGTGATCACCTACCGCGACGTCACGGTCGAGCGACGGCTAACCGACGTCGTCGCGGCGCAAGCCGCGCAGGCGGAACGGTTCCGCGAGGAGATCGCCACCGTCGTCACCGAAGCCGATGCCGCGGCGGCGGAGAGCCAGGCGATGGGCCGCGCGGGCGAAGCCGAACTCGAACTGATCGTCCGCGATTTGGGCGACGTCGTCGTCGCCGCGCAGCAATCCACCGCCGCGATGCAGGATGCCGCACAGACCTCGGCGATGATGGCCGGCATGATCGACACGGTCGTCGACCAGGTCCGCCACACCAGCAGCGCCGCCGGCGGCGCGATGGCGCATGCGCACGAGACGGTCGCGCTGTCTCAGGGGTTGTCGGACCATGCCGGATCGATCGGCTCGATCCTCGACATCATCCGCGCGGTCGCCCGGCAGACCGGTCTGGTCGCGCTCAACGCCGCGATCGAGGCGGCGCGCAGCGGAGAGGCCGGGCGCGGCTTCGCGGTGGTCGCAGCCGAGGTGAAGACGCTTGCCACGCAGACGTCCGATGCGGTCGCGCGAATCGAACCGCAGATCTCGGCGATGCAGATCGCGACGCGCGACGTCGTCGCCGCGAATCGCGCGATCGTGCACGACATCGCCGATATCCAGACCCGCGCGGTCATCGTGACCGACACCGCACATAGTCAGAGCGAGCGCATCCTCGCGATCACCGCCGCGATCGACGAAACCGCGCTCACCGCGCGCGCGATGACCGACAGCGTCGAGCATCTCGAAGTCCGAAACCAGCGCTTCATCAGCCTGGCCCGGCGGATCGGCCAGCAGCTCGAATCCGTACACGCACTGACCCATGGTCTCAGCGTCGCCACCGAGACCTTCCAGGCGACCTATTGACGCCCGTCACCGCACAACGGCAGTACGACCCGCTGCGGGGTATCCATCATAAATAAGGGACCGCGACCGCGTCGCGTATCAACGAGAATGGTGGAGCCGAGGGGGATCGAACCCCTGACCTTTCGCATGCCATGCGAACGCTCTCCCAGCTGAGCTACGGCCCCATTCCCGTTGGGAGGCGGCTCACTAACCGGAGCCGCCCGGGTTGGCAAGCGGCGTAAACGCCGCCTGCCAAATTTCTTTATCTCAACGCTCGTGCTCGTCCTGCGGCGTCTCGACGCCAAGGTCGTCGTCGCCGCCCAGATCGACTTCGTCGTCCGCGGACGGCTCTTCGTCCTCGCCGGTGATCGAGGCGATATCCTCTTCCTCGTCACCCTCGAGATCCGCATCGGGCTTCTTGGTGTCGGGCTTGGCGACCTCGAACGGCAGCGGCTGCTTCGACTTCAGGATCGGCTCGGGCTCCCACGCATACCCGCATTCGATGCAGGTGACGGGGTCGGCCTTTTCGAGGTCGTAGAAACGCGTCGCGCATTTCGGACACGAACGCTTCGTGCCCCATTCCGGCTTGATCATGCCGATAGAACCTTTCGAATGGATAGATTGTGGGGGATGCCCCCGCAAAGTGGGCGCGCCTTGCCATAGCGCAAGGCCACTGTCAAAAGCCCGGCCCCATGACACACCCCCTCCCCCAACCGCTGGACGTCGTCGCGCGCGGTCCGTTGACCGGTTCGATCGCGGTCCCCGGCGACAAGTCGATCAGCCACCGCGCGCTGATGTTCGCGAGCCTCGCGGTCGGGACCAGCCGGATCACCGGCCTGCTGGAGGGCGAGGACGTGCTCGCCACCGCGGCGGCGATGCGCGCGATGGGCGCGACGATCGAGCGGCAGGACGACGGCATCTGGGTCGTCGACGGCGTCGGTGTCGGCGGGCTGCTCCAGCCCGAGACCGCGCTGGAGATGGGCAATTCGGGCACCTCGACGCGGCTGCTGATGGGGCTGGTGTCGAGCCACCCGATCACCTGCACCTTCACCGGTGACGCCTCGCTGTCGGGACGACCGATGGGCCGCGTGATCGAGCCGCTGTCGCAGATGGGCGCGGACATCACCGCGTCGCCCGGCGGCAAGCTGCCGCTGATGGTGCGCGGGATCTGCCCCGCGGTGCCGATCACCTACACGTTGCCGGTCGCGTCGGCGCAGGTGAAGTCGGCGATCCTGCTGGCAGGGCTCAACACGCCCGGCATCACCACGGTGATCGAGCCGGTCGCGACGCGCGATCACAGCGAGCGGATGCTGACCGGGTTCGGCGCGCAGCTGACCGTCGAGGAAACGGACCAAGGCCGCGTGATCTCGATCACCGGCGAGGCGGAGCTGACCCCGCAGGATATCGTCGTGCCGGGCGATCCGTCGTCCTCAGCCTTCTGGCTGGTCGCGGCGTCGATCGTGCCGGGGTCGGACATCGTCGTGCGCAATGTCGGGCTGAACCCGACACGGATCGGCATCGTCACGGCGCTGCGCATGATGGGCGCGGACATCACCGAGCTCGATCCGCGGACCGTCGGCGGCGAGCCCGTCGCCGACCTGCGCGTCCGCCATGCCGCGCTGACCGCGATCGAGGTGCCGGCCGATCTCGCGCCGAGCATGATCGACGAATATCCGGTGCTGTTCGTCGCCGCGGCGTTTGCGTCCGGCACGACCGTCGCCAGGGGCGCGCACGAGCTGCGGGTGAAGGAATCGGACCGGATCACGACGATGCGGATCGCGCTCGAGGCGTGCGGCGTGACGTGCGAGGAATTCGAAGACGGCATGGCGATCACGGGTTCGGGCGGGGCGGCGATTCGCGGTGGCGCTCGGGTCGCCTCGAAACTCGATCATCGCATCGCAATGAGCATGGTGGTGGCTGGACTTGGCAGCGCCGAGCCCATCACGATCGACGACATATCGCCGGTGGCGACGAGCTATCCCGTGTTCTTCCGGTCGCTCGACGAATTAACGGGTCGGGCGACCGGCCAGGGGAATTAAGATGATCATCGCAGTCGACGGTCCGGCGGCATCGGGCAAGGGCACGATCGCGCGCGCCCTGGCGAAGCATTACGGCCTCCCCTATCTCGATACCGGCTTGCTCTACCGCGCGGTCGCGCTGAACGTGGCGCGGATGGGGCTGGACCCCGAACAGGAAGCCGATGCGGTTGCCGCATGCGACTTCGACGATGCGGTGATGACGGACCCGGCGCTGCGCGACGACGATGTCGGGGCGATGGCCTCGATCGTGTCCGCACATCCGCTGGTCCGCGCGGCGCTGATGCAGCGGCAGAAGCGGTTTGCCGCGCAGGCGGGTGGCGCGATCCTCGACGGGCGCGATATCGGCACGGTCATCGCGCCCGATGCGGATGCCAAGCTGTTCGTGAAGGCGACCCCGAACATCCGCGCGCAGCGGCGCCATGCGGAACTGCAAGCACGTGGCGGCACGGCGAGCAAGGACCGCGTGCTGGCGGACATCCGGGCGCGGGATGCGCGCGACAGCGGCCGCTCGATCGCACCGCTGGTGATGGCGGCGGACGCGGCGTTGCTCGATACGAGCTTCCTGTCGATCGAAGCGTCGGTGCAGCGCGCGGTGGCGCTGGTCGAGGCGCAGCGGGCGAAGAAGGCGGGTTAGACCTCTCGCTCACCAAGAGGGGAAAACCACCCCGGCGAAGGCCGGGGCCCAGTCGGAAAGGTCGCAGTAACGGAGCGCTGCCCTTGGTTAGCGACGTCCCCCAACTGGGCCCAGGCCTTCGCCGGGGTGGCTTTTGGTTGGGCTAGTGTACCGTAAAACAACGCTGTTTCCCCGCGAAGGCGGGGACCCAGACTAGGCTCCCGCCTTTGCGGGAGAACAAGGAGGCGCTCAGACGCCCGTTACAAAGCCGTCGCCAGCGTAATCGCCCCCAGCACCACCCCCGGGAAGTTCGCCACCGCGATCGGCCAGTCGCGCTTCGGCTTCAGCACGCCATACGCCACCCACAGCCCGCAATTGACCATCGTTGCGAACGGCTGGACCACCGATCCCTTCTGACCGGCCAGGTTCAGCATGATCTGGTCGATATACGACAGGTACATCACGATCGCCGTCGCCGTGGCGATCCAGCCCAGCACGAGAATGCCGCGTTCGCTCAAATCTTCGCTCCTGTTGTGAGCCGCCCCTAACGCTGCAGCGGCGAACTTGCTCCGAGACGGGGTTTCCGCTACACAGGAGCGTCCGGCGAGCGATGCTCGTGGAGGAAGGCGCGGAGACCTTTGAGTCTCACGCGCCGTTTTCGCATTCAGCGTCTACATCCTCTGCGCCTCGTGCCGTCCGGATGCCGTGCCGGCGTTCGGTCGTCGCGGCAACGAAGGCCAAGACCAGCGGATCCAACCGCTTGGCCGGAAACAGACTAGGATTACTGAATTCTATGGCAACCCAGGTAATGCCGTCGCGCGACGATTTCGCCGCGATGCTGAACGAGACGCTCGGCGACGCCGACAGCTTCGAGGGCCGCGTGGTGCATGGCACCGTGACCGGCATCGAGAACGACATGGCCGTCATCGACGTCGGTCTGAAGTCGGAAGGCCGCGTGCCGCTTCGCGAATTCGCAGCGCCGGGCCAGAAGGCTGACCTGAAGGTCGGCGACGAAGTCGAAGTCTATGTCGACCGCGTCGAGAACGTCCATGGCGAAGCGATGCTCAGCCGCGATCGTGCGCGCCGCGAAGCCGCATGGGACAAGCTGGAAACCGAATTCTCGAAGACGACCCGCGTCGAGGGCGTGATCTTCGGCCGCGTGAAGGGTGGCTTCACCGTCGACCTGAACGGCGCCGTCGCGTTCCTGCCGGGCTCGCAGGTCGACATCCGCCCCGTGCGCGACGTCACCCCGCTGATGGACATCCCCCAGCCCTTCCAGATCCTGAAGATGGACCGCAAGCGCGGCAACATCGTCGTGTCGCGTCGCGCGGTTCTCGAAGAGACGCGTGCAGAGCAGCGTTCGGGCCTGATCCTCAGCCTCGCCGAGGGCCAGATCATCGACGGCGTCGTCAAGAACATCACCGATTATGGTGCGTTCGTTGACCTCGGCGGCATCGACGGCCTGCTGCACGTCACCGATCTCAGCTACAAGCGCGTCGGTCACCCGAGCGAAGTCCTGAACATCGGCGACACCGTCAAGGTGCAGATCATCCGCATCAACAAGGACACCCAGCGCATCAGCCTCGGCATGAAGCAGCTGGAGAGCGATCCCTGGGATGGCGCGATGGTCAAGTATCCGGTCGGCGCGAAGCTCACCGGCCGCGTCACGAACATCACCGAATATGGTGCGTTCGTCGAGCTGGAAGCGGGCATCGAAGGCCTGGTCCACGTGTCGGAAATGTCCTGGACGAAGAAGAACGTCCATCCGGGCAAGATCGTCAGCACTTCGCAGGAAGTCGACGTCATGGTCCTCGAAGTCGATTCCGAGAAGCGTCGCATCTCGCTCGGCCTCAAGCAGGCTCAGGCCAATCCTTGGGAGGCCTTCGCTGCCGCGCATCCGATCGGCTCGACCGTTGAGGGCGAAGTCAAGAACGCGACCGAATTCGGTCTGTTCATCGGCCTCGACAACGACGTCGACGGCATGGTCCACATGTCCGACATCGCCTGGGGCGTTTCGGGCGAGGACGCGCTCAACCTGCATCGCAAGGGTGAGACCGTCGAGGCCGTCGTGCTCGACATCGACGCCGAGAAGGAGCGTATCTCGCTCGGCATGAAGCAGCTCGAGCGCGGCGGGCCTTCGGCCGGCGGCATCGCAGCAGCAGGCGACAAGCTGAACAAGAACGCGATCGTCACGGTCACCGTTCTCGAAGTCCGCGACGCGGGCCTCGAAGTTCAGCAGGGCGACGATGGCGCGACCGGCTTCATCAAGCGCACGGATCTGGGTCGCGATCGCGACGAGCAGCGTCCGGAGCGTTTCCAGGTCGGCCAGAAGTTCGACGCGATGGTGACGGGCTTCGATCGTTCGAAGAAGCCGACCTTCTCGATCAAGGCGATGCAGATCTCCGAAGAGAAGCAGGCCGTCGCTCAGTATGGTTCGTCGGACTCCGGCGCGACCCTCGGCAACATCCTGGGCGAGGCTCTCAAGGCCCGCACGGAAGCCGAAAAGAAGTAAGCGAATTGGGACCGGGATGCTCGATGCATTTCGGTCCCTTTTGCTTTTGGCTTGAAACTCATTTGGTGCTATCGCCCCAATTACTGACCTAAATCAGTATTATCACATATGGGCGGGGGCTCGTTACCATGATCAGATCTGAGCTTGTTCAAAAACTGACGGATGCGCATCCGGACCTGGAGCCGCGCGAGGTCGAATTGATCGTCTCGTGTTTCTTCGACGAGATCTCGAAGCGGCTGGCCGCCGACGGCCGGGTCGAACTGCGCGGCTTCGGCGCATTTTCCACGCGCGCGCGCGATGCGAGGACCGGACGCAATCCCCGGACCGGCGAAGTCGTCGCCGTCGACGCCAAACGCGTCCCCTATTTCAAGCCCGGCAAGGAAATGCGCTCGCGTCTTAACGTCGATTGAGCGGCACCTGCGGGTCCAACATGGGTTGACCCTGCGCTCGACCTCGTCTTTCTGACTCCCGTGTGCGGACGTGGCGAAACCGGTAGACGCAGGAGACTTAAAATCTCCCTCCCCTGGAGTGCGGGTTCGAGTCCCGCCGTCCGCACCATCACGCTTGCCTGTGCCGCCGCGCTGCTCTTCGCACCGGCGGCCTGCAACCGGCGCCGCGACTCGGGGGCTGTCGTCGTCAGCGCGATCGGTGGGGTGCCTGCTGCCGCGGATGCCCGCCGGGGCCCGATCGACCTCCCCTCGCGCCTGTTGATCGATTCGACGGCGCAGGGGCTGGTCCGGTTCGATGCCGCCGGCCAGATCGAGCCTGGCCTCGCCGAACGCTGGATCGTCATCGATGATGGCATGAGCTATATCTTCCGCCTGCGCGAAGCCACGTGGAGCGACGGTAGCCGCATCACCGCGGATCAGATCGTCGCGATGCTCAAACGCCAGATCGTGCCGGCATCGCGCAATCCGCTCGCCCCCTTTCTCAGCGCGGTCGACGAGATCGTCGTGATGACGCCGCAGGTGATCGAGGTCCGGTTGTCGCGACCGCGTCCCGACCTGCTCAAGCTGTTCGCACAGCCCGAACTCGCGTTGCTACGTCTGCGGCCGACCGGCGGCAGCGGCCCGTTCCGCATCGCCCAGCCCGGCGCCGCGCCGCTGCTGCGCCCGGTCTATGACCTCAACCGCGCCGACCCCGAAGACCAGCTCGAGATGCAGCCGGAACGTGACGTCCGCCTGATCGGCGAGCGTGCGGCACGGGCGATCGCGCGGTTTGCGCATCGCGACTCGGATCTGGTGAGCGGCGGCAGCTTCGCCGACTGGCCGCTTCTCGCGACGGCCGATATCGCCCCCGCCGCGATCCGGGTCGACCCTGCGGTCGGGTTGTTCGGGCTCGCGATCGTCTCGCGGACGGGCTTCCTTGCCGAGGCAGCGAACCGCGCGGCAATCTCGCAGGCGATCGATCGCAGCGCGCTGACCGCCGCGATCGCCCCCAATTGGGAGGCGGCCGACCGCATCCTCGCCGAACCGCTCGACTCCGCCGGGCTCCCGCAGGTGCCGTCATGGACGCTGCTGAACCAGGACGAGCGCCGCGCAGGTGCCCGGTTACGGGTCGCGACGTGGCGCGAGCAGGCGCAGAGCGGGCCGATCGCGATGCGGATCGCGCTGCCCGCCGGATCCGGCGCGACGATCCTCTACGCGCATGTCGCAGCCGCCCTGCTCCGGATCGGCATCCTGCCCGAGCGCGTCGCGATCGACGCCCCCGCCGATCTGCGGCTGATCGATCTGGTGGCGCCCTATGACAGCGCGCGCTGGTATCTGGCGAACGCGTGCATCGTCTGCAGCGCCCCCGCGCAGGCGGCGCTCGACGCCGCGCGTGCCGCGCCGACGCTCGCCGAACGCAGCCAGCGGATTGCGGCGGCCGATGCCGCGCTGAACGAGGACGTGCCCTTCATTCCGCTCGCACGGCCGCTCCGCTGGTCGCTGGTCGCGACGCGGCTGCAGCAGTGGCAGCCGAACAGCCGCGCGTGGCACCCGTTGAACAGGCTTCGTCCCGACACCAAGTGAGTCGCATGACCAACAATGCCACTCGCATCGATCCCGCCACGCTGGCCAGCAGCTTCGCGATCGGTCAGGACCCGGCCTCGGTCCGCGCCCGGGTCGAGGCGCTGGAGCGCATTCTGGAACGCGCGTTCATGGTCCCCGGGATCAACCGCCCGATCGGGCTCGACGCGATCGTCGGGCTCATCCCCGTCGTCGGCGACCTGATCGGTGCACTGATGGGGAGCTGGCTCGTCTGGGAGGCGCGCAACCTCGGCATGTCGAAGTTCCAGCTTGCCCGGATGATGGGCAATGTCGGGTTCGACGCAGCGCTCGGGCTGGTGCCGTTCGTCGGCGACGCCGCGGATTTCATGTTCCGATCGAACACGCGCAACCTGCGGATCATCAAGCGTCACCTCGACAAGCACCACCCCTCGACCGTCACGCTGGCCGGCTGAGTGCGGGTCAGGTCTCGCCGCGCCAGATCCTGATCGGCGTGCCCTGCGTGACCCCGCCTGCGTGCGCGGGGCAGCGCTTGTAACGGAAGGCCGTGTCGAGACAGATCCATAGCTCGTCGAGCCAGCCCTGCTTGGTCGTCGTAACCCGCATCATTGCCGCGTTAAGACCGGGATTGACCTTCGCCATCGCCGTGGCGAACTGCCCGGCGGTCAGCGGGCTTCGCGACAGAGTGTCCATGTCGGGATAGCGCAGCTTGGCGTAGAGGCTGCTCGACTGGCGGAAATAGCGTGCGGGCTGATAGCCCGGCATGCAGGTCCCGTGCTTGGCCCATTCATGCTGGATCAGCTGCGCCGACGGCGTCGTGCAGAGCTGACGCTTGATCACCGCCTGCGGGACGATGGCGGTCGCGCGGCAATATTGCGGCCAGGTCTTGCCCGCGCCGTCGGGCCACAGGCCGTGGAGCGTGAAGCCGAACCGGTTGCCCGCCCCGCACTGGAACCGGGCGCTCGGCTGGTCGCCTTTCTCGCGGCAATATTGCGGGGCCCAGGTGATGGCGAGCGTATAGCTCGCGATCGGCAGGATCCGCGCAGGTTCGCGCGTGGACGGCAGGTCGGGGCGGACGCGGTCGATGCCGCCGATGGGCGCCGAACAGCTATAGGCCTGCGCCGCGGCAATGCCCGGCACCGACAGCCCAGCGACGATGATCATGCCCGCGAGCCGGTTCATCCGCGTCATGCCTCGATCTCCTCCTCGGCATCGTCATCGATGCCGCGGTCCGCGACCTCGTCGAACCAGGCGCGCGCTCGGGGCCGGAACAGCAGGACGATCGGCAGGATCGTCAGCACGAGCTGCGCGATCGTCAGCATCCCGATCAGCCCTGTCGCAAGCACCCCCGTCGCGACCTGCAGCATCACCCCAGCGGCGCCGAGTACCGTCAGCGCGACGAGCAGCCACAGGGCAACCCGGCTACCCCTGCGCGTCGTAAGGATCAGCAGCAGCAGCGACAGTCCGACGCCGAACGCCGTCACCCCTGCCGCCAGTGCAAAGCCGCCCTGCGCAACCGCGGCATCCCAGGTCAGCACGCTGACCGCGATCAGCAGACCGATCGAGGCGAGATACAGCCATTCGGCCAATATAACGGATTTGGGACGCATCTTCACCCTGTTCATTTCGCGATCATGTCGTGGCGGCACGATACCGCGTCTCTACCCACGCGCCAGTCCCCGCGCGCCAATCAAAGCGTCGCGAAATCGAGCCCGATATCGGCGGCGGGCGCGGACTGGGTCAGCCGTCCGACCGAGACATAGGTGACCCCGCTCTCGGCGATCGCGCGGATCGTGTCGAGCGACACGCCGCCCGATGCTTCGGTCGGCACGCGGCCATCGACCAGCGCGACCGCACCGCGGAGAATCTCGGGTGGCATGTTGTCGAGCAGCAGATGCGTTGCCCCCGCCGCCAGCGCGGGCTCGATCTGGTCGACACGGTCGACCTCGACGATGATCTGCGCGATGCCCGCATCCCTCGCCCGACGCACCGCCTCGCCGACGTCGCCGGCGACCGCGACGTGATTGTCCTTGATCATCGCCGCATCCCACAGCCCCATGCGGTGGTTCTGCGCACCGCCCATGCGGGTCGCGTATTTTTCGAGCACGCGCAGCCCGGGGATGGTCTTGCGCGTGTCGAGCAGGATGGCGCCGGTGCCCTGCATCCGATCGACATAGGCCTGCGTCATCGTCGCCACACCCGACAGGTGCTGGACGGTGTTCAGCGCGGACCGCTCGGCGGTCAGCATCGCGCGCGCGCGGCCCTCGATCCGCATCAGCTCGGTACCCGCAGCGACCGCCTGCCCGTCCTCCACGAGATGCTCGATCCGGACCTCGGGATCGAGCGCGCGGAAGAACGCATCGGCGAGGGCGAGGCCTGCGACGGTGATCGCGTCGCGGCTGTCCATCACCCCGGCAAAGCGCGCCTCGGCGGGGATCACCGCCGCAGAGGTGATGTCGCCGATCGTGCCCAGATCCTCGGCCAGCGTCGCAGCGACGAACCTATCGATGTCGAAGCCCGCCAGCGCTGCGCTCACGAACGCGTCCCGCTGGTCTGCGCCGGGCCGAGATCGCCCATCCCGACCGTGCCCGAGGCCATCGCCAGCATCGTATCGAGGCTCTTCTTCGCCTGGAGCCGCAGCCCCTCCTCGATCTCGATCCGCGGCGACAGATCGCGCAGCGCAACGTACAGCTTCTCCATCGTGTTGAGCGCCATGTACGGGCAGATATTGCAGTTACAGTTACCGTCGGCGCCGGGCGCACCGATGAAGCGCTTGTTCGGCAACGCCTTTTCCATCTGGTGGATGATATGCGGCTCGGTCGCGACGATCAGCGTGTCGCCGGGCATCGCGATCGCATAGTCGAGGATGCCGCGCGTCGACCCGATATAATCGGCATGGTCGAGGATGATCGGCGGGCATTCGGGATGTGCGACGATCGGCGCGCCCGGATTGGCGGCCTTGAGCTTGAGCAGCTCGCTTTCGCTGAACGCCTCGTGGACGATGCACACGCCCGGCCACAACAGCATCTCGCGCCCGGTCTTGCGGACCAGATAGCCGCCGAGATTGCGGTCTGGGCCGAAGATGATCTTCTGGTCCGCGGGCAGCTGCGACAGGATCTTCTCGGCCGACGAGGACGTCACGATGATGTCGGACAGCGCCTTCACCTCGGTCGAGCAGTTGATGTACGTCAGCGCGATGTGATCGGGATGCTTGGCGCGGAACGCCGCGAACTGTTCGGGGGGACAGCTGTCCTCGAGGCTGCAGCCGGCATCCATGTCGGGCAGCACGACGATCTTGTCGGGCGACAGGATCTTGGCGGTCTCCGCCATGAACCGCACGCCGCAGAACGCGATGACATCCGCCTCTGTCGCCGCCGCCTTGCGCGACAGGTCGAGGCTGTCGCCGACGAAATCGGCAATGTCCTGCAATTCGGGCTTCTGGTAATAATGCGCGAGGATGATCGCGTTCTTCTCCTTGCGGAGCCGCTCGATCTCGCCGCGAATGTCGATGCCCGCAAAATTCTGGTGGAGTTCCATTGTCGTATCCCGGTTTAGTTGCGGTTCCCTAGCACGTCCTGCAGCGAACGCGACGTGTCCCATCGCTCGGTCGACGCCTGCGCCTCGTCGGCGAAGCGCACGCTGACGGTCGCATCCACTCCCGCCGCGCGCAGCGGCATCGCGAAGCTACGCTCGACCGCACGCCGCGTCGCGTCGCGCGCCAGCCGGATCATCGCGGGCTCGCGCGCCTGGCGGACCAGCTCGATCTGGCCCGCGCGCCGGTTGGCGGTGTCGAGCCGCTTCTCCGCATCGGTCAGCGTCGCCAGCACACCGCCCGAACCATATTCGCGCAGCGCATTGAGGTCGATTTGCGGCCCCTCCACCTCGACCGGCGGCAATCGCACCGCGAGCGTCCGCGTCGCGGCATCCCAGGCGACATCGCGCTGCGACAGCTTGCCGAGGTCGACCTCATAGCGGACCATTCCCGGCATGATCAGCGTCTTCTCGGTGGTGAAACCCAGTTGCGACTGGCGCGACGTCACCACCGCGACGAACCGCGCGGCAAAGGTCGACAGCCGGTTCTGTTCGCGCAGCCCCTCCAAGCTCGCACTCGCGATCGTCGTCGGGTCGGGCGTCAGCCGGCTCTGCACGTACCGCTGCACGCCCCACAGCGCGATCAGCGCGGCCAGCGCGAGCAGCACCAGCACCCCCGCCGCCTTGGCCAGGAACGACCCGACCCCGCCACGCCGCGCAGACTCCGTGCCGCGGCTGTCCTCGTTCACGCCATCCGCCATGCACCATCCCCTTCCGTCTCGCCGACCAGCCCGCGACCGCGCAGATCATACAGATGCGCCAGCACCGATCCCTCGGCGCCCGGCACCAGCCGCGGATCGAGCCCGACATACATGCGCTCGACCAGCGCCGCGACACCCCGCGGCGCCTCGCGCAGCAGACGGAGGATCTGCCCCTCGCGCTGCTTGCGGTGGCCGAGCATCCCGCGCACCAGCCGCTGCGGCCGCTCGATCGCCTCGCCATGCCCTGGATAATAGACACGGTCGTCGCGTCCCAGCAGCCGCTCGAGGCTCGCCATATAGTCGGTCATGTCGCCATCGGGCGGCACGACGACGCTGGTCGACCAGCCCATGACGTGATCGCCCGAGAACAGCGCCCCGCTCTCGCGCAGGGCGAAGGCGAGATGGTTCGACGTGTGGCCCGGCGTTGCGATCGCCTCGAGCGTCCAGCCCGCCGCGCCGACCGTCTCGCCGTCCGCCAGGACGCGATCGGGTGCATAGAGCGCGTCGAACGAACTATTGGCCGCGACACCGGGCGCGAACGCGGCGGCGCCGACGATCGGCGCGCCGGTCGCGGCCTGCAACGGGCGCGTTGCCGGACTATGGTCGCGGTGATGATGCGTGACAACGATCGCGGCAAGAGGGCGGCCATCGATCACGCGCAGCAAGGCATCGAGATGCGCGGGATCGTCGGGCCCGGGATCGATCACCGCCAGCGCGGTCGTCCCGACGATATGCGTCTGCGTGCCGGTGAAGGTATAGGGCGACGCGTTCGGCGCGAGCACGCGGACGACGAGCGGCTCGAGCTGGATCGGGATGCCGGTCGGATGCTCAGCCATGCCCCCGAAATGGCGGCTGGCGGCGCGCATGGCAAGACCCGAACCCAAGACCCCGCCGCCCGACCCTGTGATACCACCCCGATCCCGTCATCCGGACGAAAGTCAGAGTCCAGGGCCGCAGGCACCGCCCCCTACCCCAGAATGCCGGTCAATCCCGCTTGGCGATGTCCGCCTGGACCTCGGCCAGACCCTCGTCGATGCCGGCAAGCGCCTCGCGGCGTTGCGCAGCGGTCATGTCGGTGTTCTTCTCGATCGAGGCCCGCGCGATCTTCCGACTGGCGAGTGCGGAGGCGTAGGCGCTCGCCTCGATCTCGCGGCTATTGATCGCCGCGGTGGCGGCGTCGGCGGCGGCCTGTTCGATGCGATTGGTGCAGATGACCATCTTGCGCACGCCGCCTTCGGTCCGGTCGATCACATAGTGCTTGCCCGGCCCGTCCTTGCCATCGACGCAGGCGCGTTCGGTCACCTCGGGTACCATCCCCGACGCGACGATCGTGCTGCCCGGCTTCGCACGGATGACCCGCGTGCTGACGGTCTTGCCGTCGCGCGTGACGATCGTCGTGACCTGACGCGCGTCGGCGGGGCGTGCGGTAAGCGGCGCAGCGGGCGCGACAGGCGCCACGGGTGCGACCGGGGTCAAGACTGGCATAGATGGCAGAGGTGGCAGAGGTGGCAGAGGTGGCAGGGGCGCCGCCGGGACGACCGGCGCCACGCGGTCCTCGACACCGGCACGGATCGCCGTGGCGGCCTTGGTGCCCGAAGCGGTCAGCGCGAGCCCCGTCGCGACCAGCAGGCCGACCGAGGCCGCCCCCGTCGCGATCCGGCCGCGTGAAATCCGAGAAGTCGTCAACATGCGCAATCTCCCTTTCAGATCGGTGATGGTGTGGAGGTGACACGCGGCCGACACCGCGCCGCCATGCGCCGCCTTGACGATCGCGCAGGCATAGATGTGGCGGTCGACCGCGGACCGGCCGGCGAGCACGCGTGCGTCGTTGGCAAGCTCCTGGTCCGCGCGGAACCGGCGAAACGCATGCCAGGCGACCGGGTTGAACCAGTGGAGCGCGAGCACGATCAACGCCACCCAGTTGGCGAACAGGTCGCCGCGCTGGTGATGGCCAATCTCGTGTGCCAGCGCCAATTCGCACTCGTCCGCGTCATAGCGATCCGCGAAATCACGCGGAAACGCGACGTAGCGGCGGACGAGACCGAAGGCGAGCGGACCCGGCGCCGCCGCGGTGGCGATCACGCGCACCCCGTCGCGGTCGTCGAGCCGGTCCGCGCTGTCGAGCATCCGCCGGCAGAACCGTCGATGCTGAAGCAGATGCCAGACGAGCAGCCCAAGCGCCCCGACCGCCCATGCGGCCCCCAGCGCGCTGCCGAGCCCGCCCCCGAACACTCCCGCAACAACAGCGCCGAACGACGGTTCCACCACATCCGGTGTCGCCGCAGCCATCATTGCCCCCGTCGTCGCGGCCGTTGCAGCGGGCGCGATCATGTAGACGCTGATCGTCTCACCAGCGCGGGTAATGGGCGTCGCCGCCGCGTGCCACGTCTCGGGCATCGACGGCAGCACGAGCCGCAACACGGGCAGCGCCCAGAGCGCATAGGCGACCTGCGCCCCGAAGGCGCGGCGCACCGGCGCGCGGACCAGCAGCACGACGAGCATCAGCAGCGTCGATGCGATCAGCGCGTCGCTCGCCCAGCCCGCGAGCGCGGCCGTATCGATCGACTGGAGGGCGGCGGCGGGGCCGTCTCCGATCCCCCCGGACAGGATTGGCCCCGCGCTCATGCCTTGAGATCCTTCAGCAACGCCTCGATCTCGGCAATGTCCTGCGCGGTCAGTTCGTCGCGTTCGGCGAGATGCGCGACCAGCGGCGTCAGCCTGCCGCCGAACAGCCGGTCCATCAGCCGCCGCGATTCGCCCGCGACATAATCACCGCGCGCGACGGTCGGACGATAGAGATAGCGCCGGCCATCCTCCTCATGCGTGATCGCCGATTTCGCGATCAGCCGCCCGAGCAACGTCTTGACCGTGTTGGCACTCCAGCCGCGCGCCGGGTCGACGCGTTCGGCGACATCCTGCGCGCTGAGCGGGGATTCGTCCCACAGCACCTCCATGACGCTGTGTTCGGCATCACTGATCCGTTCGGCCACGACTCACTCCTTACTGACTACGCTTGTAATCAGCTCGTTTACGGTCGTAGTCAATGTCAGTTTCTTACGGTTTCGCGATCGACGCCGATGACCGTCTGTGTCGGGTTTCTTTACGATCAGCGGTCGGCGCTGCGGCCGATTAACCACCGAGACCGGCGAAAGTCCGCAACTCGGGCTAACTGGCACATCGCCTGCACCGTCTCATGCGTTACCGCGCGTTCAGCGCTTATGCAGGGTGGACGGGTCGCTGTCATTCAGGTCTCGCACCGGTCCACCCTCACCCGGTACCCTGCAAGCCCCGACCGCGCGGCGGCCAGATACCCCCGCGCGATCCAGAGCCTCGTCTAATACTCAGCCTGCCGCCTTCTGCGCGTCCAGGACCTGCTTCAGTTCGCCGCTTTCGTACATCTCCATCATGATGTCCGATCCGCCGAGGAATTCGCCATCGACATAGAGCTGCGGGATCGTCGGCCAGTCCGAATAGGCCTTGATGCCCTGGCGGATGCCCTGGTCCTGCAGCACGTCGACGCTCTCGAACTCGACCTCGAGATGGTTGAGGATCGCGATCGCGCGGCTCGAAAACCCGCATTGCGGGAACAGCGGGCTGCCCTTCATGAAGAGTACCACGGGGTTGGCCTTCACCAGCGCATCAATGCGCGCGTGCGTGTCGTCAGTCATGTCGTCGTCCTTATGCAATCACGGTGGTCAGTTGCAGCGCATGAAGGACGCCGCCCATGCGGCCCCCCAGCGCGTCGTAAACGCTCTTGTGCTGCTTCACCCGGCTCAGCCCGGCAAAACTCGCGCTGGTCACGCGCGCAGCATAGTGATCGCCGTCCCCGGCCAGGTCGGTGATCTCGACCTCGGCATCAGGAATGGCGTCGCGAATCATCGTGCGGATATCGTCGGCGGTCATCGGCATTGGATTACTGGGCCTCCATCAATTGGCGACGCGCCTCGATCATCTGCGTCGCCAGCGCACGGCGCACCGTCGCCTCGTCATGGTCAAGACCCGCGGCAGTCATGTCGCCGACCAGCTTGCGGACGACATCGTCGTCGCCCCCGCCTTCGAGATCGGCATGCACCAGCGCGGTGGCATAGGCGTCGCCCTCCTCGCGGGTCAGCCGCATCTCGGCCGCGGCCCATTGCCCCAGCAACCGATTGCGCCGCGCCGTGACACGGAATGCGAGTTCATCGTCGCGGGCAAATTTTGCCTCGAAAGATCGCTCGCGATCGTCAAAAGTCGTCATGGCGCACGTGTTCCCTCCGGCGTGTCGAGCTTAGCAGATAGGTAGCGGTCCACGGCTCCGCAATAATTTGGTGCGGCTCTGGAACAATGCCGGCACATCCATCATCTATAAGACAGTCACGTGACACAGGGCACGGGCATGGAGAGTAGAATGACTGGCCACCATCCAAGGAGCATTTCGCCGCCGTCCGACACCGCCGTATCGCGTCACCCCGCAGCGCCGCCGATCGGTGCCAGTGGTCATGGTCGCGGTCGATTCCCTTCGATCGCGCATGGCATGGCACTCGGTGCGGCCGCATCCGCGATCCTGTGGATGGCGATCGTTATGACGATCTCGCGCCTGCTCTGAACCGGCACGGCGCGAGAGACATCATCAGCCGAGTTCGACGACCAGCTTCCCGATCGCGGCGCGTGCGGCCATCTTCGCGATCGCCTTGCCACCGTCCTCCAGCGCGAACCGCTCGGTCACCCGCGGCGCGATCTTGCCGTCGCGCCACAGCTCGAAGAGCGTTTCGATATGCGCCTGGTTGGCCTTCGGGTCACGGGCAGCGAACGCACCCCAGAATACGCCGCACACGTCGCAGCTCTTGAGCAAAGTCAGGTTGAGCGGCAGCCGCGGGATACCGGCGGGGAAGCCGACGACCAGATACCGCCCCTCCCAGGCGATCGAGCGCAGCGCGGGCTCGGCATAGTCGCCACCGACCGGATCATAGATCACATCGGCACCCGCCTTGCCGACGGCTGCCTTGAACTGCTCGGCCAGCGCCTTGGACTGGTCCTTGTCGAACGGCGCGCGTGCATAGACGATCGTCTCGTCGGCACCCGCCGCACGCGCGGCGGCCGCCTTCTCCTCGGACGAGACAGCAGCGACGACCCGCGCACCGAACGCCTTGCCAAGCTCGATCGCCGCCAGCCCGACGCCGCCCGCCGCGCCCAGCACGAGCAACGTCTGCCCCGCTTTCAAATGCCCACGGTCGAGCAAGGCATGGATCGTCGTGCCATAGGTGAGGATCAGCGAAGCGCCCTCCGCAAAGTCGCGCCCCTCGGGCAGGCGGTAGAGCTTGGCCGGGTCGGCAACGACCTTTTCGGACAGTCCGCCATGACCGAGCATCGCGATCGCCCGGTCGCCGACCGCCCAGCCCTCGACCCCGTCACCGACCTCGGCGACGATACCCGCGATTTCGCCGCCGGGTGCAAAGGGGCGTTCGGGCTTGAACTGATATTTGTCCTCGATGATCAGCACGTCGGGAAAGTTGATCGCGCAGGCCTTGACGGCGATCACGACCTGGCCCGGCGCGGCGACCGGATCAGGCAGTTCCGACAATATCAGAGTTTCAGGTCCGCCCGACGCCTTCGACAGCAATGCCCGCATAACCGCTTTCCCTCTCCAGAAAGGGGCGATGTTCGGCCACCGCCTCCTCGAATTTTGAAATCGCGGTATCTCTTGCCAGTGTCAGCCCGACCTCGTCCAGCCCCTCGATCAGGCATTGCCGGCGAAACGCGTCGAGATCGAAGACGAAGCGGTCCTGGAACGGCGTGGTGACGGTCATCGATTCGAGGTCGATCGTCACGCTGTCGGTCCGTGCAACCTCGATCAGCCGGTCGATCGCATCCTGCGGCAGGACGACGGCGATGATGCCGTTCTTGAACGCGTTGCCCGAGAAGATGTCCGAGAAGCTCGGCGCGATCACCGCGGCGATGCCCATGTCGGCGAGCGCCCAGGCGGCATGCTCGCGGCTCGACCCACAGCCGAAATTGTCGCCCGCGATCAGGATCGGCGCGCCGGAATAGCGGGGATCGTCAAACACATTGTCCGGCTGCGCACGGACCGTCTCGAACGCGCCGCGCCCGAGCCCCGTCCGCGTGATCGTCTTCAGCCAATGCGCGGGGATGATCACGTCGGTATCGACGTTCTTCGCCCCCCAGGGATAGGCGCGCCCCGAAACCGTCGAGACGGGCTTCATCGCGGGCCGGTTTCGGCCGGGGCGACACGTCCGGTGCCCGGCAGCGTCCGCGCCGCCGCCATATAGGCTGCAACGCCACTCATCACCGCGCCGGCCATCAACAGCATCATCACACGCTTCATAACTCATGTCCCATCAGGTCGCGCACGTCGCTCAGCCGGCCCGTGACCGCGGCCGCGGCCGCCATCGCGGGCGAGACGAGATGCGTGCGCGCACCCGGCCCCTGCCGTCCGACGAAATTGCGGTTGCTCGTCGAGGCGCAACGCTCGCCCGGCGGCACCTTGTCGGGATTCATCGCCAGACACATCGAGCAGCCAGGCTCGCGCCATTCGAAGCCCGCGCCGGTGAAGATCCGGTCTAGCCCCTCGGCCTCGGCCTGACGCTTCACGAGGCCCGATCCGGGGACCACCAGCGCGCGGACACCATCGGCGACCCGCCGACCGTTCGCGATCGCCGCAGCCGCGCGCAGATCCTCGATCCGGCTGTTCGTGCAGCTGCCGATGAAGACATGCTGGATCGCGACGTCCTGCATCGCGGTACCCGGCGTCAGCCCCATATACTCGAGCGACTTGCGCGCCGCCGCCTGCTTGGCGGGGTCGGCAAAGCTCATCGGGTCAGGGACATGGCCGGTGATCGGCACGACGTCCTCGGGACTGGTGCCCCAGGTCAGGCCCGGCGCGATATCGCTCGCCTGCAACACGACCGTCTTGTCATAGGACGCCGCCGCATCACTCGGCAGCGTCCGCCACCAGGCCAGCGCGCGCTCCCACGCCTCGCCACTCGGCGCCATCGGCCGGCCCTTGATATAGGCGAAGGTCGTCTCGTCCGGCGCGACGAGGCCGGCCCGCGCCCCCGCCTCGATCGACATGTTCGCGACCGTCAGCCGCCCCTCGATCGACATCGCGCGTATCACGTCGCCGGTATATTCGATCACGTGACCGGTCCCGCCCGCAGCACCGAGCCGCCCGACGATCGCCAGAATCACGTCCTTTGGGCTGACGCCGAAGCCCAGCGTGCCGTCGACGCGGACCTCCATCGTCTTCGACTGGCTCAGCAACAAAGTCTGCGTGGCGAGAACATGCTCGACCTCGCTGGTGCCGATCCCGAAGGCGAGCGCGCCGAGTGCACCATGCGCCGAGGTGTGGCTGTCGCCGCAGACCAGCGTCGATCCGGGCAGCGTGAAGCCGAGTTCGGGCCCGACGACATGCACGATCCCCTGCTGCACCGCGGTCGCGTCGATATAGTCGATCCCGAACTCGGTCGTGTTGCGACGCAGCGCGTCGAGCTGCTGCGCGCTTTCGGGATCGGCGATCGGCAGCGGCACACCCGCGGCGTCGACGCGTGCGGTCGTCGGCAGATTATGGTCGGGCACCGCCAGCGTCAGATCGGGCCGCCGCACCCGCCGTCCGGCGACGCGCAGGCCTTCGAACGCCTGTGGGCTGGTCACCTCGTGAACGAGGTGGCGATCGATATAGATCAAGCAGGTGCCATCGTCGCGCCGTTCGACGACGTGCGATGCCCAGATCTTTTCGTAGAGGGTCTGCGGACGGGTGGCCATGCGGCCCCGTTAACCGATAATGCCTGCCGCGCAAAGGTTCGCGGCAATTTTCATGCGCCGGACCATGACCGGATCGCGTCGATGCGTGGTCCGCGTGACGAACCGCGCGGCGCTGGGATCCGTCGTTACGCGTCTGCCAGCATCTGCTCGGCAAGGCGTCGGCCGGATAGCCAGCCGCTCTCGATCCGCGGCGCCAGCAGCCAGTCGCCCGCCGCCCCGATCCCCTCGCCCGCATTCCAAAGGCAGCCGGACTCGCCCGCCACGGCGCGGGCATAGCGCCAACGATGACCGACACGGACGATCGGCACGGGCAGCGCGTCGGCACACTGCGCCGCGAGCGCCGCCTGCAGCTGATCGACCACCGTCTCCGCCGCGTCTTCCAGATGATCGCGGGACCAGTCTGGCGTCGCCTGGACGATCCAGGCCTCCGGACCATCGCGTCCCGGTTTCGCGCTGTTGCGCGCGGCCCAGCCGATGATGCCGCGATCCTTCAGCACGTCGTCGGAAATAGCGAGCGGCGTCTCGAATGCGAACATCGCTGTCCAGCACGGTGCCGACCGGCTGTCCGCTGCGACGCGCGCCATCGCCGCGTCATGCGGTGCGAGGAGAGCCGCCGCCTGTTCAGCAGGGATCGCGACGACGACGCTGTCGAACAGCGCCGCGTCGCCCGGATCGAGCTGCCACCCCGTCGCCGTCTTGCGGAGCGCGGTAACGTGGGTGTTCCAGCGGACGTCCGTCTGCGCCGCAAGATGCCCGACGATCGCGTTCATCCCCGGCGTCCCGACCCAGGCATCGGGCCCCGCCGCGGGCCAGCGCGCGACGACGCCCGCCGCCGCCCAGCCCTGCATCGCCGCCACGAAATCCGGGTCGCGCATCGTCAGATATTGCGCGCCATGGTCGAACGCGATCGTGCGGCCGGGCGTCTCGATCCGCCGCGTCGCCATCCGACCACCCGCACCGCGTCCCTTGTCGAACAGTGTCACCACGCAGCCGTCCTGCTGGAGTCGCAGCGCACAGCTGAGGCCGGTGATTCCTGCACCAATGATCGCAACCTTCATGACGTCTCCGATCGACGATCCGCGGGGTGGCCCGATACCGCCCCCGGACCTAACCGACCAGCCGGAAATCCCCCGGGGCCTATCGACCGTAGTACCGGTCAGATCGTCTCGGATCGCATCGTCCGCACCGTATAGACCTCGACCCCCTGCCATGTGTCGGACTCGAAGCGGACGCGGATTCTCGATTTGCCGCGCGTGGTTTCGGGCGGCAGCGTATAGGTCCGGACGTTGCGGGCGGCGGTGACGTCACCCGTGAGCCGCTCGCGCGCCAACGGCGTACCATCGACCGAGATCCGGAAATCCTTGTTGCGCTGCCCGCCGCCATATTCGACCTGCAGCGTCAGCGGCCCCGGCGCAACGGTCAGGTCGAATTCGAAATACCCGATGTTCACGTTGCGGCTGCGGTCGGCGACATGCGACACCGCCGCCGAGTTGCCGCTGTCGGCGAACGCGTGATCGACCTCGGGCTGCTGCTCGCCCAGCCGGATCACATCGACCGTCCGCGCGGCCAGCGCCGCCCGCTCCTGCGACGCACGCGCCCAGGCGAGCTGCGCGGTCGGCCACTCGGCGGTACCGAACCGGCGAAAATAGACGGCGGTGCGGTTGTCATGCTGCGCAAAAAACGGTCGCAGCGTCAGGTCGCCCGGCTTGCCCTGCCCGCCCAGTCTATACCGGTGCAATCCGGTCGCCTTCACCAGCTCCGGTTCCGTCCGGTCGGTGACGAGCGCGGGGTCCGGCCCGTCGGACCGACGGTCCCCCGCGCCCATATCGGCCGCAAGGACCAGCGGGCCGCTGAGGAACGCGACCAGCCTTGGATCGTCCGGCATCGCTTCGACGCGCACCGGCATGGGCAGCGACAAGGCAATCCGGTCGCCCGCCTTGAGCCCGGTCAGCAGCAGATACGCGCCGTCGCGCACGCCGGCCGTTCTGCCGTTCACCTGCAACAGCGGGGCGGTGCACCAGCCGGGCACGCGGAGCGCCAGCGTCCGTGGCGCCGTCCTGACCGCGATCCGCACCGTGTCGCCGAGCGGGAATTGCGTATCGATGTCGAGCTTCGCCTTGGGGGCATCCAGCGTGGAGGCATAATAGAGGTTGATCGCAACCGCATCGCCGCGCTTCCAGTAGATGCTCTCGCCATGCTTCGAATGGCTTTCCATGCCCGACCCGACGCAGCACCAGAAATCCTCGGTCGGGCTCGAATGCACGCGCCCCATGCCCGGCGCCAGCGCGGTGAAATAAGTGAACATCCCCGTATCGGGGTGCTGCTGGCTCATGATGTGGTTGAGATGCGCGCGTTCGTAAAAGTCGAAATAGCGCGCATCACCGGTCCAGCCATAGAGATGCCGGGTCAGGCGCAGCATGTTGTAGCTGTTGCACGCCTCGCACGTCTGCTGGTCGAGCCGCTGGGCAAGCTTGCGCGGCTCGCCGAAATGCTCATGGTCCGAATTGCCGCCGATGACATAGCTGTGGTCGCGCGTCACGATCGTCCAGAATGACCGCGCGACCCTGGCATGATCGGTATCGCCGGTCAGCTCATGCAGCCGCGCCTCCCCCACGATCTTCGGGATCTGGGTGTTGGCATGATGCCCCGCGAGGTCGTCGCGCGCGTCCCTGAGCGGGTCGACGATCGCGTGATGCCGCAGCCGTTCGGCCAGCGTCAGCCAGCGGCGATTGCCGGTTCGCGTGTACAGCTCGGCATAGGATTCGGTCAGCCCGCCATGTTCGGTCCGCAGGATGTCCTGCACCTGGACGTCGCTCAGTCCCTCCAGGATCGTGCCGAGATAGGTTCCGAGCCCGATCGCCACGGCCAGACCCTCTGCAAGTCCGGCATGCCGGTGCGCGTCGAGCACGCCCGCCATCACCTTGTGATAGGTGTACAGCGGCACCCACCCTTCGTTCAGGCTGAACCCGGTCGACCGGATCTCCCGCTTGCGCAGCTCCTCGTACACCACCTTGCCATCGACGGTCTTGCCGCCGCGCTCGACGGTTGTCCCGCCGGCATAGCCATCCCCCTGCTTCCGCTGGATCGCCTTGAGTTCGGCGACGATATAGGCCGCGCGGTCACGGAACGGCTGGTCCCCCGTCTGCGCGTAGACCAGCGACAGCGCGCTAAGATAATGGCCGAGCGAATGCCCGGCGATCCCGCGCGACTCCCATCCGCCATAGACTTCGCCCTTGGTCGGCAACCCTGCCCCGGCATGGAAATTGTGCAGCAGACGGTTCGCATCGAGTGACAGCAGATAGCGCTGGTTCGCCTGCACCGACGTCAGGAAGATCGACGGCCGCAACCGCACCTGCGACAGCGGAAAGGGGGTCGCTGCCGAGGGTGCGCCCGCCGCCGCCAAGGCGAATGGCGGCACCGCCCCCAGTGCGATCCCCGCGCCTAGCGCGCCGCGACGCGTCCAACCCATGTCACTCTCCCAGCCACGTCTTTAGACACAGGCTATCGGCTTCACTTGTCGGAGTAAATCCCGGGACTGACATGAGCTGACGGTGTGATTGTGATCATCAGTGCGCCGTGATCCAGACCCGGCCGAACCTACGCAAACGTCTCAGTCGCGCGGCGCACGAGCGAT
>NZ_JPJC01000259.1:0-899 GCF_000733135.1 Sphingomonas sp. FUKUSWIS1 | reverse complement strand
CAGATCTTGACCGACGGATGCCCGGCCGCGAGGCCGGCGAGCCGCCCCTCGATCTGGACGGCCTCGCGCTTGGCTGCGTCGAGCTCGGCGGCTGTCGGCGCAGGCTGGATATTGGCGCGCGCGTGTGCGCCGGTGCGTCCCTTGCTCTTGGTCATGGCCAACGCGATGGCCCCGGATGCCGCGCCGCGTCAATGCGGAACGGTAGCGACACGGCCCGCCGTGGCGCGCGGGACGCCCGAAGACTTGCTTTAGCGCTTCACGCGTTCCGCCATGGCAGCGTTGCCCTGCCCGGCCGCGACCGAACCTGCCGATCGTCCCGCCGCATCCTGGATCGTCCGGTCCGCACCCGCCGCCAGCAACAGGTCGACCTGTGCCCGGCGATTGAACAGCGATGCCATCATCAACGCGGTCTGCCCGGCATGATTGCGCGCGTTCACGTCGCACCCTGCCTTCAGCAGCCGTGCCGCGATCGCATCCTCGCCCTTGAACGCGACACCCATCTGCGCGCTATTGCCTTGGTCGCGATCCGGACGGCAGGCGTCGGCGCCCTTGCCGATCAGCGCGTCGACTGTAGCAAGCTGTCCGTTATACGCCGCCAGGATCAGGGGCGTGAAACCGCGCTCGTCATAGGCATTGATGTCGGCGCCGGCCTTGAGCAGCGGATCGATCATGTCCGTGCGGCCGAGCCGGGCCGCCTCGAACAGCAGCTGCTGGCGACGCTCGGGTGTTGGCAAGGTCGCGACCGAAGGAGGCGCCTGTCGCTCGGTCGCAGCGGCCTCTGGGCCAGCCGCGGCGAGCAGCGCGGCAAGATAAGTCAGCATCGTCGGTCTCGTTTCCTTGAAGTCTGCCACGGCAGGAGGCGCGCGCCATGCCGCGCCTCCTGCCCCGGGATCAGCGGG
>NZ_JPJC01000258.1:58556-63380 GCF_000733135.1 Sphingomonas sp. FUKUSWIS1 | reverse complement strand
CACCCCCTGCCCCCTCCCGCCTGCGGGAGGGGGAGAAAGTCAGGCCGCCATCGTGAACGGTTCAAGCCCGGCGAGCTTGGTCCGCACCTCGGGCCGCGAGACCGCGCGCGGTTCGAGCCCGCGCACACCGTCCGCCATCGCCTTGATATGCGCAGGGGTCGAGCCACAGCAGCCGCCGAGCACGTTGACCTGCTTGGCCACCGCCCATTCGCCGACCAGCCCGGCGGTCGTCGCCGGCATCTCGTCATATTCGCCGAGTTCGTTGGGCAGCCCGGCGTTCGGGTAGATCATGATCAGCGTGTCGGCGATGCCGGACAGGGTCTTCACATGCGGCCGCAGCTGCTCCGCACCGAACGAGCAGTTGAGCCCGATCGTGATCGGCTTGGCATGGCGCACCGCATGCCAGAACGCCTCGACCGTATGCCCCGACAGGTTGCGCCCCGACAGGTCGGTCAGCGTCATCGACAGCATGATCGGCACGTCGCGCCCGAGATCGTCGCCCGCCTCGATCGCGGCCATGATCCCGGCCTTGGCGTTGAGCGTATCGAACACCGTCTCGATCAGGATGAAGTCGACGCCGACCCCCTCGCCGCCTTCGAGCAACGCGTCGATCTGTTCGCGGTAGACGCCCTTCAGGTAATCGAAATCGATCTCGCGATAGCCGGGATCGTTGACGTCGGGGGACAGCGACAGCGTCTTGTTCGTCGGCCCGATCGCGCCGGCCACGAACCGCGGCCGGCCGTCCTTCGCCTCATATTCGGTCGCAAGCGCCCGTGCGATCTTCGCGCTTTCGACGTTGATCGCGCGGACCAGATGCTCGGCGCCGTAATCCGCCTGGCTGATGATGTTCGCGCTGAACGTATTGGTCGACACAATGTCCGACCCCGCGTCGAGATATTCGCGCGTGATCGTCTGGGGCACGTCCGGCCTGGTGATCGCCAGAATGTCGTTGTTGCCCTTCTGGTCGTGGCTGAGCCCGAGGTCGCCCGCATAGGCCGCCTCGTCGAGCTTCCAGTTCTGGATCTCGGTGCCGAATGCGCCGTCGGTGATCAGGATGCGCTTGGCGGCTTCCGCGTTGAAACGTTCACGTGGTGTCATCGATTGGACTCCCCCCTCCCGCCTGCGGGAGGGGTGATGAATTATGCCGCGGCGACCTTTTCGCTCGGCTTCGCGCGGACGCCGAGCATGTGACAGATAGCATAGGCGAGTTCGGCGCGGTTGAGCGTGTAGAAGTGGAAATCCTTCACGCCCCCCGCATAGAGCCGCCGGCACATCTCGGCCGCGATCGTCGCCGCGACCAGCTGTCGGGCCGCCGGATGATCGTCGAGCCCCTCGAACAGCCGGTCCATCCAGGCCGGAATCTCCGCCCCGCACGCGTTCGCGAACTTGCGCGTCTGCGCGACGTTCGAGACCGGCAGGATACCGGGCAGGATCTGCGCGGTGATTCCCGCTGCGGCCACCCGGTCGCGGAACCGGAAATAGGCTTCCGGCGAGAAGAAGAACTGCGTGATCGCCCGCGTCGCGCCCGCATCGAGCTTGCGCTTCAGGTTGTCGAGATCGACGTCATGCCCGCCGGATTCGGGGTGGCATTCGGGATAGGCCGCGACCGAAATCTCGAACGGATGCAGCCGTGCCAGTCCGGCGACCAGCGCGGCCGCATTCTCATACCCGCCGGGATGCGCCTGATAGGGCTGACCCAGCGTCGGCATGTCGCCGCGCAGGGCGACGATGTGCCGTACGCCGGCTGCCCAATATTCCTCGGCGACCTGGTCGATCTCGGCCTTGGTCGCCTCGACGCAGGTCAGGTGTGCGGCGGCGTTCATCGACGTTTCGCGCTGGATCCGCGCGACGGTCGCGTGCGTCCGCTCGCGCGTCGACCCGCCCGCGCCATAGGTCACCGACACGAAATCGGGACCGAGCGGCTCCAGCGTGCGGATCGCGTCCCACAGCTGGGCGTCCATCTTCTCGCTCTTGGGCGGGAAGAACTCGAAGCTGATCCCCACGTCGCCCGCGAGGTCGGCAAAGAGCGGTTCTTCGAGCGCACGACGCGCCTCGGCCAGTTGGGGAATAGTGATTGTCGTCATGCCGCCTTCACCTCACGCAAACTCAGGCCAATTCTGCGGCCGAGCCATAATTTCACCGTCAGCTCACCGCCCTCGAGCGTCTCGACCCGCGCGGTCTGCAAACCGGCCGCATCGAACCAAGCCGTCATCTGATCGTCGGCAAAGCCGAGACGCGTATGCGCATCGCTCAGCCGCAATTCCTCGCGGTCGTGGCTCGCGAAATCCGCGATCAGCAACCGCCCGCCCGGTGCCAACACGCGTGCCGCCTCGCGGACCGCGGCGCCCGGCTGCTGCGCGAAATGGAGCACGTGATGCAGGATCGCGACGTCCGCCGCCCCGTCGTCGAGCGGCAGCGCGTACAGATCCGCCTGCCGCAATTCGGCATGCGCCATGTCGTGCAGCTTGGCGCGCGCCAGACGCAGCATTTCCGAGCTGCGATCGATCCCCAGCGCCAGTCGGGCATGTCCACCGAACAGCTCGAGCATCCGACCCGTCCCCGTGCCGATGTCGATCAGCGTACCGACCCGCGCATCGCCGAGCATCGCCGCCATCGCCGCCTCGACCTCGCTTTCGGCGACGTGCAGCGAACGGATCGCATCCCACTCGTCGGCATGCCCCTCGAACCACGCCGCCGCGCTCGCGGCCCGGTCCGCGCGCACCGCAGCAAGCCGCGCCGCGTCGGCAACCGCCCAGTGATCGGGTTCTGCCTTAGCCCAGCTATCGAGAGCGGCAGCGACCGGGTCGACGACATCGCTGCGCCCCACGCCGACGAATACCCAGCTACCCTCCTTGCGACGCTCCGCCAGACCGGCATCGCACAGGATCTTCACATGGCGCGACACGCGTGGCTGGCTCTGCCCGAGCACCTGTGCGAGTTCGCCGACTGAGAGCTCCATGCGGCGCAAAAGCGCGAGAATGCGCAATCGGGTCGCATCCGCCATCGCACGGAAGATTTCGAGCGCCATCGTCATGGGAAGTCATATAAAGAATTCTTTATATGAGGTCAACGCAGGCCGTAGCGTGTCGTTAGAGGAACGCTGGCCCCAGGCACGTCCCGACGTCGACGGATCGGAAACGCTTGGTCCGCGTTCGAACACGCGATGAACTGGAAAGCGTCCGGCTCACAAGCGTCAGGTCCACCCGGATCGACGCCGAATTTGATGATGGGAGTGTTATTCATGAAGAAGTTTCTGATCCCCGCGCTGGTCCTGACGGCCGGCCTCGCAGCGTGCAGCAACAATGCGCAGAACGAGACCGCGGAAGCGGCGAACGCCATCGCGGCCGACGCAAGCGCGACGACCCAGAACGCGGTTGCCGATGTCGATGCCGCCAGCGATCGTGCGCTCGGCTCGGCTGAGGCGTCGCTCGACAATGCCGGTGCGCGCATGGACAACGCCGCTGACCGTCTCGACGCCAGCGCCGATCGCGCGGGCGAGCGCGCAGAGGCCAATGCCGACCGTGCGGGTGCCGCGATCAACAACAGCGCCGACCGCGCAGCAGACGCGACGGGTAACGCACTGACCCGCGCCGGCAACGCGATCAAGGACTAATCCCCGTCACGGATCGCCCCGCACCGCGTCGTCCGACCGCGATCCGGTCGATGGTCCTGCGCTCCCGGCCTGTCTGGTCCGGACGAGGACTATCAACGGGACTCCCGTCTGGCGGCCGGCTCGGGGCGGTTCTGTCGCTCGCCCTGCTGGGCGCCTGTTCCCAGACTCCGGAACACCCCGGCGCGGTCACGCGGGACGAGGCAGCGCAACTCAACGATGCCGCGACCATGCTCGACGCGAACAGCATGCGCCCCGACGGCCTACCCCCTGTTGGCAACTCGACGGCCAACGGCACGACACCGTCCCCTTCCTCTTCGCAAAGCGACCAGCCTCAATGATGAATCGCCGCCTCGGCTCGACCGATCTCAAGATCGCCCCCCTCGTTCTCGGGGGGAATGTGTTCGGATGGACAGCGGACAAGACCGCCAGCTTTGCGGTCCTCGACGCGTTCGTCGCGGGTGGCGGGACGATGATCGACACTGCCGACATGTATTCGTCATGGGTAGACGGCCATGAGGGTGGCGAATCCGAAACGATGATCGGCGACTGGCTGCGGACTAGCGGCAGGCGCGATGACGTACTGATCGCGACCAAGGTCGGCATGTTGCCGGGTGAAGGTGGCGAAAAGCTCCAGCCGGCGCGTATCGCGGCAGCGGCCGAAGCATCGCTCAAGCGTCTCGGCACGGATCGCATCGATCTCTATTACGCGCATCAGGATGACGACACGGTGCCGCAGGAGGCTGTCCTCGAGGCCTTCGGCAAGCTCGTCGATGCCGGAAAGGTGCGCGTCATCGGCGCGTCGAACTTCCACGCCGCACGCCTGAAATCCGCGGTGGATGCCGCAAAGGCCAGCGACCTGCCGCGCTATCATGTCCTCCAACCCGAATATAATCTCGTCAGCCGCGACAAGTTCGAAGGCGAATTGCAGGACTATTGCGTGACCGAAAATATTGGCGTTCTTCCCTATTACGGTCTCGCGTCAGGCTTCCTCACCGGCAAATACCGCACGCCCGACGATCTGGGCGCAAGCGTTCGCGGCGGTGGCATGCGCGACCTCCTCGACGGAAAGGGGAAGGCAGTCCTCGAGGCGATGGATGCGGTCGTCTCTGACACGGCCGCCAGCCACGCGCAGGTCGCGCTCGCGTGGCTCCTGGCACAGCCCGGGATCACCGCACCGATTGCGAGTGCGACCAGCGCGCGTCAGATCGAGG
>NZ_JPJC01000258.1:50655-58473 GCF_000733135.1 Sphingomonas sp. FUKUSWIS1 | reverse complement strand
CTGCCCGCCATGACGCTTGAGCTATCTGACGAGCACCTTTCGGCGTTGACGCTGGCGGGGGCGTGATGCGTCCCGCGCCCGGGTGACCGGGCGCGATCTATGCCTCAGCGAAAATGGTTCACCAGGTTCGAATAGTCGTAGGGTTTCTGAAAGAAGGCGACGCCGTCGGGCAGACCTGCGGCTTTGCTCGGCCGCTGGCCGGACGTGACAACGACCTGGATCTGCGGCCAGCGCCGGCAGATGATCGTTGCGAGGGCCAGTCCGTCCATCGAGCCCGGCATGTCGATATCGGTAAATACCGCGGCGACATCGTCACGCGACGTCAAAATCGCCATCGCCTCGTCCGCATCGCCTGCGACGAGCGTCGACAGTCCGGCATCCTCGATCCGCGCCGTTGCGGTGATTTGAACAAGCAGATGATCTTCGACGATCAGAACGATCCCCGCAGCGGGACGTCTGATCAATGGCGGTGCGAACAATGGAAACCCCATACACAAATTCAGGGTCGGCTCACGATCGGTCCGCCTGAGGCAGGTCGGGACGCGTGAGGCGCGAACCCGCTATAAACGGTCGGCGGCGAATTCGGACGCATCGCCGACGCCGATTTTCGTTGCATCACATGCGTCCTGTCGCATTCCTGGCGCGTCCAGCCTTATCGGCGTTCAGTCGCCGACGAACGTCAGTGCCGAGGTGCGACGCTCGCGTTCGTTGACGATCAACGCGCGGCCTGCGGGGGCTGCGGAACGCTGCGGGCAATCCGCGCGGAAGCATCCGCGACAGCCGATGCCGATCGGCATAGCCGCGCCCGTCAGATCGATACCGCTCGCAGCGACCAGCCCGCGCGCGAGTGCCGCCTCGACCCCCAATCCAATCGCAAACTCCGCGCGTACCGCTCCGAAGCGGCGCCCCTGCGGACGCACCGTCCGCGCCATCGTCAGCCAGCGCGCACCGTCTTCCATCTCGACCAGCTGCACCACCAGGTCCCCCGGACGATCGAACGCGTGATGGAGTTGCCACAGCGGGCACCGGCCCTCTGCCTCGACCAGTGCCGCGCCGCTCGCGCCAGGATAGCGCTTGGATGCCTGCCCGGCGCGGTCGATCCGGATCATGAAGAAGGGAAGCCCCCGCGCGCCTACCCGCTGCAACGTCGTCAGCCGGTGCGCGACCTGTTCGAACCCTGCGCCAAACCGTCGCTGCAGCAGTTCGATATCGTAGCCGGTCGCCTCGCACCCGCGCAGGAACCGCGCATAGGGCATCATCACCGCCGCCGCGAAATAGCTGAGCAGATGGCGCCGATACAGCCGTTCGGCAGCGCGGTCGGTGAAGCCTGCGGCCTTGGCCAGCGCATCGACCTCCGCCTGCGCCTCGATCTGGCCAAGCTGGAACGCGACCGCGAACGTCCGTGAGGCGGGATCGAGCACCTCGCTCAGTTGCAGCTGCCGGGCATGGAGATCGAGCCGCCGCAACGTGTCGGGCAGCACGTCGGCAGGCAGGACGCGGATCGTGATGCCGTGTTTGGCGCGCAGACGCTCGGTGATCGCCCCGTAAAGGTCGCCGGCACCCAGCCGCAGCTCGTCCGCCAGCGCTTCGGCGGCGGCGTCGAGATCGGCAAAGTGATTCCGCCACCGCTCGATCTCGCGGCGCACCAGCGCGACCGGGTCGTCGGATGGCGCAATCGCACCATCCCCCTCCCCCATCCGGTCGAACACGCGGGCAAAGGCCTCGGCACCACCGGGCGCGCTGGCCAGCCATTCCTCGACCTCGTTGCGGTCGATCGCCAGGTCGGCGAACATGGGGTGCGCCAGACGGCGGCGGATCGCCTCCGAACCGCCGCCCGGTTCGGCCGCTGCCAGCATCCGTGGATCGAAATCGAAGCTTTCCGCCAGTTTGATCAATAGCGTTGCGGAGATCGGCCGCTGGTTGCGCTCGACCAGATTAAGGTAGCTGGGGCTGATCGAGAGCATCTCCGCCATCGCTGCCTGGGTCAGTCCGGCACCGCGTCGCAGCCGCCTGATCGCGTGCCCTGCCAGTAATTTGCGCTCGGCCATTCCGCCTCCCCGTCCTTGTCACGATAGTTACAGAGAGACAGGGTCCGCGCAACGCCCAACGACAGCACAACCCGGCCAGGCTGCCGCTCACGCTTCCAAACCCCGCAATTCTCAGGCTTTATGATGCCATCGCCGCCCCGGTTGCTCGAGTTTGTAAACGGGGAGACACATTCGCCATGAAGGAGATGGGCATGACGACCGAACCAATGCGCGCCCGCGCCGTTTTCTCGACCGCAGATTTCGAATTGCTCAAGGAAGCGATTGGCGAATTGATCACCAAGGTCTCGGTCGACGACGTCAAATTGAGCCGCCTCAGCGCGCTGTATCACCGGCTCGGCCGACTCGGCTGACCGCCACCGTTCGACGTGGATTTCGCCAATAGGCGCGCGCGTCGGTTTGATTATTTTCCTGGGGAGGAAAAGGGCCCATTGGTGCACAGGCATCGATGGGCTTTTCCGCGTCTGGCCGACGCCACCGTCCTCGCCTAGGAGGCGGTATGGCCGATGGAATTCTCAACAAGATCAAGGACGATATCGTCCTTTACGGTGCGCTTGCCGCCAATCTCGGCATTGCCGTCGCAAAGTTCGTCGCCGCGGGGCTGACCGGATCGTCGTCGATGCTGACCGAGGGTGTCCATTCGCTGGTCGACAGCGGCAATCAGGTCCTGCTGCTGTATGGCCAATCGCGGGCGAAGCAGCCGGCGGATGCGGCCCACCCGTTCGGCTATGGCCGCGAGCTCTATTTCTGGGCGTTCGTCGTCGCGATCCTCATCTTCGCGGTGGGCGCGGGCGTGTCGATCTATGAAGGGTATCGGCACATGCTGCGGCCTGAGCCGCTCTCCGACCCTCTCATCGCCTATATCGTTCTGGGCGTCGCTGTCCTGCTCGAGGGTACGAGCTGGACGATCGCGGTCCGGGAATTCGCCAAGTCCAAGGGGGATTCGGGCTGGTGGACCGCGATCCATCGCTCGAAGGACCCGGCAGGCTTCATCGTCCTGTTCGAGGATTCGGCGGCGCTGGCGGGGCTGATGATCGCCGGGCTCGGCATCTGGGCCAGCCACGCCTTTGCCGACCCCCGGATCGACGGCGTCGCGTCGATCCTGATCGGCCTGATCCTCGCGCTCGTCGCGGTGATCCTCGCCCGCGAATCGAAGGGGTTGCTGATCGGCGAACGTGCGGACTCCGCCGTGATTGCGACGATTCGCGGCATCGTCGCGGCGCACCCTGGAATCGCCGCGGTGAACCATGTCCGGACGATCCACACCGCACCCGACAGCATCTTCGCCGCGATCAGCGCGGACTTTGTCGACACGCTGACGATGGGCGAAGGCGAGACGATGATCGAGGCGATGGAAGGCGAGCTCCGCGCTGTGGTGCCGATGCTCGCCTCGATCTATATCCGTCCCGAAAAGCGTGAGGACGCCGTCGTGGTTCACGAGGGCGTCCCGGAGGATCAATAGGCGCGTGCGATCAGGATACGCTCGACCGCGGGCTGACCGGTGAAGATGCAGGCGCCATCGTCGCATCCGGTCTGGCCGATCGGCGCGTTGCGGATCGTCAGCTTGAGCGCCTTCAACCGCTCGACAACCGAGTCGAGCGCCGCGCCCGTCGGCTTCGCCCAGCGCACATCGACCCAGCCCGGGTTCTTCACGCCGTCGGCAAAGTGAGTCTCGAGCGCCGCAAAGTCGTCGATCGGCACGATGTTGGCGCGCAGCCGCTCCACCGACTCGACGTGCAACGCCCCCTGCACGTCCGCCAGCATGCCCGACACCGCTTCGACAAAGGCATCGCGCGAGGTGGTGACGCTGTCGAGCTTGCCGTCCTCGCGGTAGAGCCGGTCGCGGCGGATGACCGAGACGTTGCCGCCCGCCATGTCGCGGCCGCCGACCTCGATCACGATCGGTGCGCCCTTCTTGACCCAGCCCCAGCGCTTGGTCGCCGCCTTGGCGGGTTTCCGATCGAGCAGCGCACGGACCGGCTCGCCGAGCGCGGACTGCTTGGCGAGTTCGGCCTGAAGCGACTTGCAATAGTCGACGATCGCCGCGTCGTCGGGATTGTCGCGCAGCATCGGCACGATCACCACCTGCCACGGCGCGATCATCGGCGGCACGCGCAGGCCGTCGTCGTCGCCGTGAACCATGATGACGCCGCCGATCATCCGCGTCGACACGCCCCAGCTGGTTGTGTTGGCCAGCTCAAACTCGCCAGCTGCGTTCTGGAAGCGGATGTTCTGCGCCGAGGCGAAATTGGTGCCGAGGAAATGCGAGGTGCCCGCCTGGAGCGCCTTGCCGTCCTGCATCATCGCCTCGATCGAATAGGTCGCGACCGCGCCCGGGAAGCGCTCATTCTCGGGCTTCTCGCCCGCGATCACGTGGAGGCCGAGGCACTCTTCGGCGAAGTCGCGGTAGACTTCGAGCATCTTGAGCGTCTCGTCGCGCGCCTCGTCGACGGTTGCGTGCGCGGTATGCCCCTCCTGCCAGAGGAACTCGCTGGTGCGCAGGAACATGCGCGTGCGCATTTCCCAGCGGACGACATTGGCCCACTGGTTGATCAGCACGGGCAGGTCGCGCCACGACTGGACCCAGCGCGCGAACGCGGCGCCGATGACCATCTCCGACGTAGGGCGCACGACCAGCGGCTCCTCGAGCTTGGCGTCGGGATCGGGCACGAGCCGGCCATAGCCGTCGGCCTTCAGCCGGTGATGCGTGACGACCGCCATTTCCTTGGCGAATCCGTCGACATGCTCGGCCTCCTTCTCGAAATAGGAGAGCGGGATGAAGAGCGGGAAATAGCAATTTTCATGCCCCGTCGCCTTGATACGGTCGTCGAGCAGTCGCTGGATCCGCTCCCAGATGCCATAGCCCCAGGGGCGGATGACCATGCAGCCGCGGACGCCGGATTCCTCGGCGAGGTCGGCCTCGGTGATGACGGCCTGGTACCAGGCGGAGAAATCCGCCTCTCGGGTGACGGGGAGTGCGCGCTTTATCATGGCGTCGCGGATAGCGGGTGCGACTGGGTTCGTCACTATGCGTTGCGGCGTGGATCCCACGCTCCGCCGTCATCCTGACGAAAGTCAGGATCCAAGATACCACCCGTAGCGCTTCTGGCTCTGGATCCTGACTTTCGTCAGGATGACGGATGTTTCGGGTGGGATCGCGGGCGCGGTTTGCGTAGGTGCAGGCCATGCCCTCGGACCGCATCCTTCCCGCCATCGGCATGCGGTTGCTGTCGGTCGTGATCTTCGCGCTGATGAACACCGCGATCAAGCTGGCCGAACGCCACGGCGCGAGCGTGTCGGAGATCCTGTTCTTCCGCCAGTTCGGCGCGTGCCTGCTGGTGTCCGGGGTGATCCTCGCCGGGCCTGGCCTGCCCTCGATCGCGACCAAGCGCCTGCCCGCGCACGTCATCCGCGCGGTCGTCGGGCTGTCGGCGATGGCGTTCACCTTCAACGGGATCGTCGCGCTGCCGCTGGCGGAAGCGACGACGATCGGCTTCACCGTGCCGATCTTCGCCACGATCCTTGGCGCGCTGGTGCTGCGCGAGCCGACCGGCTGGCATCGCTGGGCGGCGGTGGCGGCGGGGTTTGCGGGCGTGCTGATCGTCGCGCAGCCCGGTAGCGGCGATCATTTTCCGTTATGGGGTGCGGGCTGTGCGCTGGCGGGCGCGTTCGGGACGGCAAGCGTGTCGATCCTGCTCCGGCAGATCGGCAAGACCGAGAGCGCGCTGACGACGGTGTTCTGGTTCTCCGCGCTGTCGCTGGTGCCGCTGTCGGTGATCTACGCGCGCGCAGCGGAGTCGCATGATCTCGTGACCTGGGCCTGCCTTGCGAGCGTCGGGGTCTTCGGCGGCCTCGCGCAGATCGCGATGACGACCTCGTTGCGGCTCGGGCCGGTGTCGGTGGTGGTGCCGATGGATTATTCGAGCCTGTTATGGGCGACATTGCTCGGCTGGCTGGTGTTCGACACGCTGCCCGCCGAGGCGACCTGGTTCGGCGCCCCCGTCATCGTCGCGAGCGGCCTCTACATCGTCTGGCGCGAACATGTCCGCCGGCAGGACGAAACCGATCGCGCGATCGCCTGAACTGACGTGATCTCCGTCATCCTGACGAAAGTCAGGACCCAGAGTCACAAACGGTAGCGCTCGGTTACCCTGGGTCCTGACTTTCGTCAGGATGACGGGAGCGGATGGGATGACGGAGCGCGTAGGGCGCGCTCCGTCTCCGCCATGTTTCGGAAAGCCGGGGTGTCGCTGGCTCGGGGCCTACTCCGCCGCCTGCGCAAGCGGCACGGGATCCTTCCAGACCAGCACGGGCTTGCGCGCCGCGAGCGTCTCGTCGAGGCGCGCGCGGGGGGCGAAGTGCGGCGCGGTCTTGAGGCTGGGGTCGCCCGCCTTGGCGCGTTCGGCGACCGAGCGCAGCGCGGCGATGAACTGGTCGAGCGCCGCCTTCGACTCGGTCTCGGTCGGCTCGACCAGCATCGCGCCGTGGACGACGAGCGGGAAGTACATCGTCATCGGGTGGAAGCCCTCGTCGATCAGCCCCTTGGCGACGTCGATCGTCGAGAAGCCCTCGGCGAGCCCCGAGTCTGAGAACAGCGCCTCGTGCATGCACGGACCCGATGGGCCGAACGGCGCGTCGAGCGTGTCGTCGAGGCTGCGCAGGATGTAGTTCGCGTTGAGCACCGCATCCTCCGACACCTGGCGCAGACCGTCGGCGCCGTGGCTGAGGATGTAGGTCAGCGCGCGCGTGAACATGCCCATCTGGCCGTGGAACGCGACCATGCGGCCGAAGCTGCCGGCATGGTGTTCGCCTGCGGTTTCCTCCTCGACGAGGACGAAGGTCTCGCCCTGCTTTTCGACGAAGGGCAGCGGGGCATAGGGCGTGAGCGCCGCCGAGAACACCACCGGACCCGAGCCCGGACCGCCGCCGCCATGCGGGGTCGAGAAGGTCTTGTGAAGGTTGATGTGCATCGCATCGATGCCGAGATCGCCCGGGCGAACGCGACCGACGATCGCGTTGAAGTTCGCACCGTCGCAATAGACGAAGCCGCCCGCCGCATGCACCGCGTCTGAAATCTCGCGCATGTCACGCTCGAACAGCCCGCAGGTGTTGGGGTTGGTGATCATCACGCCCGCGACGTCGGGGCCGAGCCGGGCCTTCAGCGCTTCGGTGTCGACGCGACCCTCGGCGGTGGCGGGGATATCCTCGACGCCATAGCCGGCGAATGCCGCGGTGGCGGGATTGGTACCGTGCGCGCTCTCGGGGACGAGGATGACCTTGCGGTGCCCCTCACCCTTGGCTTCGAGCGCGGCACGGATCGCGAGGATCCCGCAGAGTTCGCCGTGCGCGCCGGCCTTCGGACTCATCGCGACGCTGGTCATGCCGGTGAGCGTAACGAGCCAGTGCGCGAGCTGGTGGATGACCTCGAGCGCGCCCTGCACGGTGTCGACCGGCTGGAGCGGGTGGACGTCGGAGAATCCGGGCAACCGCGCCATCTTCTCGTTGAGGCGCGGGTTGTGCTTCATCGTGCAACTGCCGAGCGGGAAGAAGCCGAGATCAATGCCGTAATTCTGGCGCGACAGGCGCGTGTAATGGCGGACGGTCTCAGGTTCCGAAAGACCGGGGAGGCCGATCGGGGCCTTGCGTGCCAGCGGGCCGAGCTTGCTGGTCGTCGCACGTGCGGGCGCGGTCGCGAAGTCGACGCCGGTAGTGTGGCTGTCGCCGATCTCGAAGATCAGCGCTTCCTCGAGCATCAGCGCCTTGTTGCCGGTGA
>NZ_JPJC01000258.1:15647-50571 GCF_000733135.1 Sphingomonas sp. FUKUSWIS1 | reverse complement strand
CGGGGACGTTGCCCTTGCCCTGCTCGGGCGCGGTCGGGCGCCAGCCGCTCTGGTTGATGCTCATGCCAGTATCTCCTGGAGTGCGGACGCAAGCGTTTCGACGTCCTCCGCGGTGGTCGTTTCGGTCACGGCGACGACGAGGCCGTTCGCAAGATCGTCCTTGCCGGGATAGAGCCGCCCGAGCGAGACACCCGCGAGGATGCCGCGATCGGCGAGCGTGCGGACGACGGGACGCGCCTCGACCGGCAGCTTCAGCGTGAATTCGTTGAAGAAGCTGTCGTTGATCAGTTCGACGCCGGGGATCTGCGACAGTCGCTCGGCCGCGGCCACAGCACCTGCATGGTTCACCTCGGCAAGCTGGCGCAGGCCCGCTTCGCCGAGCAGCGTCATGTGGATCGAGAAAGCCAGCGCGCACAGCCCCGAGTTGGTGCAGATGTTCGACGTCGCCTTTTCACGGCGAATATGCTGCTCGCGCGTCGACAGAGTCAGCACGAAGCCGCGGCGGCCATCGGCGTCGACGGTTTCGCCGCAAAGCCGGCCGGGCATCTGGCGGACATATTTGTCCTTGCACCCGAACAGGCCGACATAGGGCCCGCCGAACTGGAGGCCGACGCCGAGCGACTGCCCCTCGCCGACGACGATGTCCGCGTCCATCTCGCCGGGCGAGGTGATCGCGCCGAGCGCGACGGGCTCCGTGACGACCGCGATCAACAACGCCTTCTTGGCATGGCAAGCATCCGCGAGCGGACGCAGATCGGCGATGCGGCCGAGGATGTCGGGATACTGGACGACCACGCACGACGTGTCGTCGTCGATCTTCGCGATCAGCCGGTCGAGGTCCATCTCGGGCACCAGCCGCGGGTCGGTCGTATCGAGCACGTCGCCGGTGAACCTGGCCATCGTGTTCGACACCGACACGTAATGCGGGTGCAGCCCCGCCGACAGGATCGCCTTGCCGCGCTTGGTGATGCGACGCGCCATCACGATCGCTTCCCAGCACGCGGTCGAGCCGTCGTACATCGACGCGTTGGCGACGTCGGTGCCTAGCAGCCGCGCGACCTGCGTCTGGAACTCGAACAGCATCTGCAACGTGCCCTGCGCGATCTCGGGCTGATACGGCGTGTAGGCTGTCAGGAACTCGCCGCGCTGGATCAGGTGATCGACGCTGGCGGGAACATGATGCTTGTACGCGCCGCAGCCGAGGAAGAACGGGGCTTCCCCCGCAGTAAGGTTCTTCTTGGCGAGCGCCGACATGTGGCGTTCGACCGCCATTTCGGAGGCATGCATCGGCAGGTCGCGGACGGGGCCGTCGAGGCGGGCGGCTTCGGGCACGTCGACGAACAGGTCGTCGATCGTCGCGGCACCGATGACGGCGAGCATCGCCTCGCGGTCGGGCTGGGTCAGGGGAAGGTAGCGCATGGAACTCTCCTTGCCCCTCCCCTGAAGGGGAGGGGCTTTGACGAATTAAAGCCCTTCGACGAACGCCGCGTAGGCAGCTTCGTCCATCAGGCTGTCGAGTTCGGCGGGATCGCTGAGCGTCAGCTTGAAGAACCAGCCGGCGGCTTCGGCGTCCGAATTCACCAGGCTCGAATCGTCGGCGAGCGCGGCGTTGCCCTCGATGACGGTGCCCGACACCGGCGAATAGACGTCCGACGCGGCCTTAACCGATTCGACGACTGCGGCATCGGCGCCCTTGGTCAGCTGCTTGCCGGCCTCGGGAACCTCGACGAACACGACGTCGCCGAGCTGGCTCTGCGCATATTCGCTGATGCCGACCGTGCCGACGTCACCGTCGACATCGACCCACTCATGATCCTGCGTAAAATAACGGCTCATATCACTTGGCTCCTGCGCGGACGTAGCGGTGGGGAATGAAGGGCATCGCGGTGACGGTCGCGCTATGGACCTTGCCGCGCTGTGCGATCTCGATGCGGGTGCCCGGCGTCGCCAGCGCGAGCGGCACATAGGCCATCGCGATCGGCTTCCCGAGCGTCGGCGCGAAGCCCCCGCTGGTGAGGCGGCCGATCGTCGCGCCGGTGTCGTCGATCACCTCGGACCCCTCGCGTGCGGGCTGGCGGCCCTCGACGATCAGGCCGACTCGCTTGGTGGCGGGGCCATTCTCGCGCTGCGAGAGGATACGTTGGGCGCCGGGGAAGTCGGCAGCCTCACGGCGGCGCTTCGACAGCGCGAAACCAAGGTCCGCCATGACCGGCGTGGTCTCGGGATCGAGATCGTGGCCGTAGAGCGGCAAACCGGCTTCGAGGCGCAGCGAATCGCGTGCGCCAAGGCCGATCGGCTTGATCTCGGGCAGTGCGAGCAGCGCGTCGGCGAACGCGACGGCATGCTCGACGGGGATCGAGATCTCGACGCCGTCCTCACCGGTATAGCCCGATCGGCTGATCCAGAGCGGTACGTCGTTCCAGTGGAACGCGCCCGCTGTCATGAACACGAGGCTGTCGATGCCGGGGACGATCCGCGCGACCGCGTCAACCGCCTTGGGGCCCTGTACCGCGAGCAGCGCCTGGTCCTCGAGGATGTTGATCGTGACGTCGTCGGGCAGATGCTCGATCAGATAGCTGACATCATCGTACTTGGTCGCGCCGTTGACGACGACGTAGAAGCTGCCGCTCGCGGTCGGCGACGGGTGCAGCGGGTCGTACGCCTCGGGCTCGACGTCCTGCGCCGAGAAGGGCGAGGGCTGATCGTCGGGCAGGCGCGTCGCCATCAGGTCGTCGAGGATGCCGCCATCCTGCGCGAGCAGCAGCGAATAGCGCATCTTGCCCTCGCCAAGCCCGGCGATGTCGCCCGGCAGCACGGTTTCGAGCGCGCTCGCGACGCCTTCGCCCGAAAAGACGAGCTGCCCCATGTGGCTGACGTCGAACAGGCCGGCCGATTCGCGCGTCCAGGCGTGTTCGGCCATGATGCCGTCATACTGGATCGGCATCTGATAGCCGGCGAATTCGACCATCCGTGCGCCGTTCGCGCGGTGCCACGCGTCGAGCGGCAACGGCAGCACCTCGGGCTCGACGTAATCGTCGGCCTCGTCGATGATGCTGGCATAGTCTCGAATGTCGGCGTCGCTCATGTCGGTCTCCGTCGAAGGGGCGCGCGGCACCCTGTGGTGCTGCGATCCGACCCCCTCTGTCACGGAACCTGAGAGCTTTCACCGCCTGATTGGCGGCTTACCCCTTCGGTGGCCCTCGGCACGGAGCCAGGACGCTTTCCAGAGTGTCGATCAGCCCCGCGCGGTCTCTGGTGCCTGAGAGATTCCGGGGTGGTTGCTCCTTCGGCGGCCCCCTGCCCCTTTCAGGGCCGATCCTCAAAGGACCAGGAAACGCTCTCCCGCGCGGTGCCATGCCGGTTGCCCGGCATCGACGCGTCAAGCTGTGCCGCGCCGCACAATCTTAGTCAATCGGCGGTTTGGCGTGATCGTTCTTTTGCTGCGATCGCGGCGGCCTCATGCCCCGTCATCCTGACGAAAGTCAGGATCCAGGATCACGCACGGGCCGCAGCTTGGCTCTGGATCCTGACTTTCGTCAGGATGACGGGATGGTGGTGACTCAGCGGGTGGCGTTGTACTTCAGCTGGTCGGCGGTCAGCTGGAACCCGACCAGCGTCTCGAAGCTGGCGCGCAGCACCGCCTGCCGCACCTCGGGCGTGCTCAGCGGATCGACCGCCGCATCCTCGTCACCGGCCTTGCGCTTGCGCGTCAGCTTCTCGCGGACGTCCGCCGACAGCGTTGCCGCCGCGCGCGTGATCGTCGCGGTGCCCTGGGCATTCGCCTCCGCCCGCAGCTGGCCTGCATCGAAGTGCAGCGTCACACGGCCGACGCGCTTGGCAACGACCGCGCTGCCGCCGCGCACGACGGTCACGAAATAGGGCAGCACGACGTCGCGCGCCGCGTCGGCCCGCGCACGCCGCGCCTGGACAGTGAACGTCACGTTCGTCAGGATCGGGTCGTTAGCGTCGACGCAGGTCGAACGGACATTGGTCATCAGCGCGGTGACGTCGATCGCCGACTGGTCGCGGCTGGTGACGGGGTCGAACACGGTGATGTCGCCGGTCGCGGCCGGCACCGCGACGGTCGGGCACGCGGTGCGGATCGCGGAGATGCCGCCGGTCGCGTCGATCTCTCCCTTGGAAGCGCAACCGCTTAGGGCGAGCGCGAGGATCGAAACGGCAAGGATGGGGGCTTTCACGGGGACGCGTACCTTCTCGAACGAGCGAAAGGGCCTGCGCAACCGCACCGGCCCCTGTCACCGCGCACCATAGGAACCGGCTTTCGTCCAGGCAAGCAATCGCGTAGAGCCCGACGACTATGAGCATCCCCCCAGAGCCCATCGCAACCCCCGCAACCTCGGCCGCTGAGCCGGCCGTGCGCGGCGACAAACCCGCGCTCGAACTACTGATCGCCGCGCCGCGCGGCTTCTGCGCCGGGGTCGACCGCGCGATCCGCATCGTCGAGCTGGCGATCGAGAAGCACGGCGCGCCGGTCTATGTCCGTCACGAGATCGTCCACAACAAGTTCGTCGTCGACACGCTGAAGGCGCAGGGCGCGGTGTTCGTCGAGGATCTGAGCGAGGTCCCCGACGATGCGCCGGTGGTGTTCTCCGCGCACGGCGTCCCCAAATCGGTGCCGCTCGACGCGCAGGCGCGCGGGCTTGAATATCTCGATGCGACCTGCCCGCTGGTCTCGAAGGTCCATCGCCAGGCCGAGCGGCTGGTCGCGCAGGGGCGGCACATCGTGTTCATCGGCCATGCCGGCCATCCCGAAGTGATCGGCACCTTCGGCCAGGTGCCCGAGGGCGCGATGTCGCTGATCGAAACCGTCGAGGATGCGGAAGTCTTCGCGCCGGTCGACCCCGCCAATCTCGCCTTCCTGACGCAGACCACGCTGTCGGTCGACGACACCGCGGCGGTCGTCGCGACGCTGCAGCGACGCTTCCCCGAGATGCTGCCGCCGCGCGGCGAGGACATCTGCTACGCGACCTCGAACCGCCAGGCCGCGGTCAAGGCGATCGCGCATGGGTGTGACGCGATGCTGGTGATCGGCGCGCCCAATTCGTCCAATTCGGTGCGGCTGGTCGAGGTCGCGCAGCGCGAGGGCACGCCCGCGATGCTGATCCAGCGCGCCAGCGAACTCGACTGGGATTTCCTCGCTGGAGTCGGCACGCTCGGCATCACCGCAGGCGCGTCCGCGCCCGAGCTGCTCGTCCGCGAACTCGTCACGCGCCTTGCCGAGCGGTTCGAGGTGTCCGAGCGCGAGGTCGAGACGACGCGCGAGACGATCGCCTTCAAGCTGCCCCGCGGGCTCGAAGCCGCCGCCTAGCATGGCGGTCTATACGCAGGTTTCGGCCGAGGCGCTCGGAACATTCCTCGCGCGGTACGACCAGGGTGCGCTGGTCTCCGCCAAGGGGATCGCCGAGGGGGTGCAGAACAGCAACTACCTGGTCGAGACCACTGCGGACCGGTTCATCCTGACGCTGTACGAGGAATGGACGTCGACCGACGACCTGCCCTTCTTCCTTGCGATGCTCGATCATCTGGCCGCGGCGGGCAATCCGGTGCCGCGCGCGCTGCCCGATCGCGACGGTCTCGCGATCCAGCAGCTCGCCGGGCGCTCGGCCTGTCTGATCGAGTTCCTGACCGGCGTGTCGGTGTCGCACGCGACCCCCGCACAGGCACGGGCGGCCGGCGCGGCGATGGGCCAGTTGCATGCCGGGCTGGCGGACTTCGCACCGACCCGCGCCAACCCGCTGGGCGCCGACACCTGGCGCCCGCTGCTCGAGCGGTGCGGTGCGGGGATCGACACGATCGCGCCCGGGCTGTTTGCACGGATCGAGGCAGCGCTGGCGCGGGTGCTGGCACAGTGGCCGCGCGACCTGCCGGTGGCGGCGATCCATACGGACTTGTTCCCCGACAATGTCCTGATGCTCGGCGACCGCGTGACCGGGGTAATCGACTTCTATTTCGCCTGCACGGACATCCGCGCCTATGACCTGGCGGTGATGCACAGCGCCTGGGCGTTCGACGCGACTGGCGAGCGTTACGATCCCGCGATCGGCGCGGCGCTGATCGCGGGCTATGAAAGCCGGTTCGCGCTGTCCGAGGCGGAGCGTGCCGCGCTGCCGATCCTCGCGCAGGGCGCCTGCCTGCGCTTCCTGCTGACGCGCGCCTGGGACTGGGTCAACACGCCGGCCGATGCGCTGGTGACGCGCAAGGATCCGCTCGCCTATTGGCGGCGGCTCGAAGCCTATCTCAAGGACGACCTGTTCGCATGACCGACGACGCTACCGCGACAACGATGACCAAGGTCGAGATCTACACCGACGGCGCGTGCAAGGGGAATCCGGGCCCGGGCGGATGGGGCGCGGTGATCCGGATGGGCGCGCACGAGAAGGAATTGTCGGGCGGCGAGCCGCAGACGACGAACAACCGGATGGAGATGACCGCGGCGATCGAGGCGCTCAACATCCTCACCCGGCCCTGCGCGGTGACGCTGTATACCGACAGCAAATATGTGATGGATGGCCTGACCAAATGGGTGAAGGGCTGGCAGCGCAACGGCTGGAGGACCGCAGACAAGAAGCCGGTGAAGAATGCCGAGCTGTGGCACGCGCTGCTCGCCGCGGTTGCGCGGCACAAGATCGAGTGGCAATGGGTCAAGGGCCATGCCGGCCACCCCGAGAACGAACGCGCCGATACGCTCGCCAGCAACGCCGCGATCGCCGCTATGGCACCGGGCCGCCGCTAGGCTGACACGAAACGGCGTTAGAAACGACGGGGCGAATAGCGGTGCGGATCGATCCGCGCCACCGCAGGATCAGGCGACGTCCCAAGCAGCAACGCGGCCGCAAGACGCGCCGCCGCCGGTGCAGTCTGGATGCCAAAGCCGCCCTGCCCCGCGCACCAGAAGAAGCCGGGTTCGCTCGGGTCGAAACCATAGACCGGCAGCCGGTCGGGCGCGAAGGTCCGCAGGCCCGCCCAGCGGCGTTCTACCTGCGTGACCTGCCAATCGACCGCCTGTTCGAGCCGGTCGATCGCGATCGCGACGTCGATCTCCTCTGGCGCGGCATCGCAGGGGTCGGTCGGCGTCTCGTCATGCGGGCTCAGCCAGAGCCGGCCGCCGGGCTCGGGCTTGAAATAAAAGCCACCTGAAATGTCGGCAATATGCGGCATGCCCGCCGCGGCTGCGGGATCAGTCCGCAGCTGGACCATCGTCCGCCGGTAGGGCTGAAGTCCGATTGGTACCACGCCCGCGCATCGTGCGACGGTATCGGCCCAGGCCCCCGCCGCATTGACCAGCACGGCGGCGCGAAACGTCCCCGCGGGCGTCTCGATGATCCACTGCCCCGAGTCGCGCCGGGCGGTCTGCAGTGCGGCCCCGGTGACGAGATCGGCGCCGCCCCGCCGCGCGGTCGCCAGGTCGTGCGCATGCAGCCCGGCGACATCGATATAGGCGCAGCTCGGCTCGTGCACGCCGAGCGTCCAGTCGGGGCGCAGCCCCGGAAGGAACGCCGCCGGATCGACCCGGTCGAGCTGCACGTCGCTATCGCTGAATTCGGCGAGGAACCGGTCGATCGCGGGCGCGTCCTGCGCACGGCCGATATGCAGCGATCCCAGCGGCTGGAGATGCCCCCCGGCCCTGAGCACCGGCCCCGAGGCGGTCGTCAGCGGCTGGATGTCGGGGCCACCATAGGTTTCCGACCAGAAGGCCGCGGACCGGCCCGTCGCGTGGTAGCCGGGCATGTCCTCCGCCTCGAGCAGCAGCACGCGCGCATGCGGCGCGAGCATCGCGGCGAGGCTGACCCCGGCCATACCCGCACCGACGATCGCGACGTCGTAGACGCTCATCGGCGCGGCACCGTGTCGTCGAGGAACGCGTCGAGTGCGGCCAGCGCACGGTCACGTACGGCATCCGATTCGCGCAGGATCTCATGCGCCGATTCAGGACCGAACCGCACCAGCCGCGCGTCGCGCAGCCGCTCGACGATCCGGACCGCGGCATGCGGATCGACCAGCTTGTCGGCATCCGCGAGCAGCATCAGCACCGGCGTCGCGATCGTCTCGACGCGCGGATCGCAGGCGAGCGCGGCGGACCCGGCAAACGCTTCGGACAACCAGGTCCAGCTCGGCGGACCGAGCTGCAGGTCGGGCTGCGCCTCGTGCCACCAGCGTTCGTCGTGATAGCGGTCGGCGTCGTGGGTGAGCAGACGCTGGCGCGAGGCTACGGGGCCGGGCCGCTCGTTCTGGCGCCAAGCCGCGCGGATCGGCGCACGCCGCGCCATGTAGCGCGCGATCCGGCCGCTCAGCCGAGCGCCGAGTGGAGAGCGCAGTCCCAGCATCGGTGCGACGAGGATCGCCGCCGCGGGGTCGATCGTCCCCGCCGTCAGCGCGCGCATCACCATCAGCCCACCCATCGAATGGCCAAGGATCGCCGTCGGGATGCCGCCATCGCCTTCGCCGCGCCACTGCCGCCAGAAGCCGGCGAGATCGGCGTCGTAGGTCGCGAAATCGTCGACATGGCCGACATAGGGGTCGGGGGACAGCCGCCCCGACCCGCCCTGCCCGCGCCAGTCGAGCGAGGTCACCGACCAGCCGACGCTGCGCAGATGCGCTATCGTCTCGAGATATTTCTCGAAACTGTCGCCGCGACCGGCTTGGAAGAGAAACCGTCCGCGCGGGTTCGGTGCCGGCCAGTCGAACCGCCTCAGGCTCCAGCCATCGGCAGCGATCCAGCGACTGACGCGAGCATCGTCGGGAATCGCGCGCCGACTCGCGGCTGGCACGATCGGTGCGACGGTGGTGCGGGCATGCGGACGGGCCGGACCGGAGGCGGGCCCGGAGGTCGGATCAGAATCGAACATCGGCGACACAGTTACTTTTTCGAAAGCCATACCCGCTAAATGTAGTGCATGGGGTCGACGTTTACTCTTCCAATTCTACTTTTTCTGCTCGCCGGGCTGCTTGTCCTCGCTGCGATCGAGGACGCACGGACGCGGGAGATCGCCAATGCGAAGACCGCCGCGATCGTGCTGCTCGCGCCATTATGGTGGTGGGCCAACGGCCTGTCGCCCTGGCCCGACATGGCGATCCAGATCGGCATCGCCGCGGCGGTCTTCGCGCTGTTCTGCATCGCCTTTCATTTCGGGCTGATGGGCGGCGGCGACGTCAAGCTGATCGTCGCGCTGTCGCTGTGGCTGCCGTTCGGCGCGTTCATGGCGATGCTGATGGTGATGTCGATCGCGGGCGGCGTGCTGACCGCGGGGATGCTGATCGCAAGGAAGCTGGCCATGCGGCGCGCCGATTCGGGCGTCGAAAACGCCGCGATCGAGGTGCCCTACGGCATCGCGATCGCCTTTGCAGGGCTCGTCGCGGTCCACGAACCACTCCTTAACTCCCTGCGGTAGATACTTAATGTTCGATCAATCACACGGCGCCCGAAAGGCACGATGAGTCATGGATAGTCGCAAGCTCATATTGCTGGTCGGTGCGTTGATCGTGGCGGCGGTCACGGCCTTCTTCGCCCGCACGCTGATCGCGGGCAGCGCAGCCCCGCAGGCGACCGCGGTGGCGATGCAGCCTGCCGTGATCGACGGCCCGGAAGTGCTGGTCGCGACTCGCGCGCTGCCGGTCGGCACGATCCTCGATGCGACCGCATTGAAGTTCCAGCCCTGGCCCAAGGAACTCGTCGACAACGCCTATTACCTGAAGGACAAGACCGACCTGAAGGCGCTGCAGGGCACCGTGGTGCGCAACATGATCACTGCGGGCCAGCCGGTGACGCAGGGCGCGCTGGTCAAGCCCGGCGACCGCGGCTTCCTGGCGGCCGCGCTCGGGCCCGGCATGCGCGCGGTGACGGTCCCCGTCTCGGAACAGGCGTCGGTCGCGGGCTTCGTGTTTCCGGGCGATCGGATCGATCTGGTCCTGACCCAGGCGGTTGCGGGCGGCGGCGACGGCGATCCGCTGAAGGTGTCGGAGACGATCATGCGCAACGTGCGCGTGCTCGCGACAGACCAGCGTACCGACAACAAGGTCGGCGACGACGGCAAGACCGTCGTCAGCACCTTCTCGACGGTCACGGTCGAGACGACGCCCAAGATGGCCGAGGAGATCGCAGTCGCGCAGACGGTGGGCACGCTGTCGCTGTCGCTCCGCTCGATCGCGGACAATGCGGGCGAACTCGAGGACGCGATCGCGTCGGGCAGCGTGAGCGTGCCCGCGGGGTCGGATCCCAAGGCGGAGCGCGCGATGCTGCTGCGTCTCGCGAGCCAGCCCTCGTCGGGAGCGAGCAGCTACGTCACCGGCGCGGACGTGTCGCGCTACCAGCGCAGCACCGTGCCGGGCAAGGCGGTCGCGTCCGGCGGTCCGGGCGGCTCGGCACAGATGATGATGCCGGCTGGCGTACCCGGCGGCGCGCCGGCGGGAGCCCCTTCGGGCGCGATCGCGTCGGGCCCGGTCGTCCGGGTCGCCCGCGGCAACAGCATGACCATCGTTCCGGTGGGGGGGAAGTAAGATGCGTACGAGCATGACAGGGATGCGGGCGTCGCTCGGCTGGTCGTTCGCCGCGGTGCTCGCCGCGGCAGGCACCGCGCCCTCCGCGCCGGCCATCGCCCAGGCGCAGGTCTCGGCCGCTCCCGCCGGGCTGGTTCAGGTCAATACCGGGCGTGGCCGGCTGGTGACGCTGTCGCGGCCGATGAGCGACCTGTTCGTCGCCGACGACACGATCGCCGACGTCCAGGTCCGCTCGCCGACCCAGCTCTACATCTTCGGCAAGAAGACCGGCGAGACGACGATCTCGGCGACGGCCAAGGGCGGCGCGATCGTCTACAGCTCGACCGTCCGGGTCGGCAACAATCTCGATTCGATCCAGCAGATGCTCGGGCTGGCGATGCCCGAGGCGCAGGTTGTCGCGACGCCGATGAACGGGTTGGTCCTGCTCACCGGCACGGTCGCCGCGCCCGAGGATGCAGCGGAGGCCGAACGGCTGGTGCAGGCGTTCGTCGGCGATGCAACCAAGGTCCTGTCGCGTCTCAAGACCGCGACGCCGCTGCAGGTCAATCTGCAAGTCCGCGTCGCCGAGGTTTCGCGCAACTTCGTCAAGACGATCGGCGTCAATATTGCGTCAGTCGATCGGACGGGCGGATTTCAGTTCGGCGTGGCGCAGGGCCGCGCCGGGACGTTCAACCCAGGAGGCCCGCTGGGGGTGGGCTTCAACATAGCTCCTTCCAATGGCAGCCTGCTGGAGAAAGCCACCAGCGGCAGCACCTTGGGGTTTGCCGGCAAACTTCTTGGTCTGGATCTTCTCGGTGCGCTCGATGTCGGTGAGACGACAGGACAGGTCTCCACGCTCGCCAACCCGAACCTCACCGCGCTGTCGGGCGAGACCGGGACGTTCCTCGCGGGCGGTGAAGTGCCGATCCCGATCGCGCAGGCGCTGGGCACGGTGTCGGTCGAGTACAAGCAATATGGCGTCAGCCTCGCCTACACCCCGACCGTGCTCTCGGACGGCCGCATCTCGCTTCGCGTCCGCCCCGAAGTGTCGCAGCTCGATTACTCCAATGCGGTCACGCTGAACGGCACGCGGGTGCCAGGGCTGACGACGCGGCGGACCGAGACGACGGTCGAGCTCGGCTCGGGCCAGAGCATGATGATCAGCGGGCTGCTGTCGAACAACCACAACAACACCTACGACAAGACGCCGGGGCTCGCGAGCCTGCCGATCATCGGCGCGCTGTTCCGGTCGAACAGCTTCCAGCGCAACGAGACCGAACTGGTGGTGATCATCACCCCCTATCTGGTCAAGCCGGTCAACAACCCGGCCGACATCGCGCTGCCCACCGACGGCTACAAGGCACCGACCGATGCCGGCCGGGTCCTGCTCGGCGATCTCGGCGGCGGAACGACGGGCGGGCGCCGGCCGGTGCCGAGCGTCGCGCCGATGGGCTATGCCAACCCCGCGATCGGCGCTGCCGCCCCGGTCGGCCCCGTCCCGACCCGCGACCCACAGCAGCCGGCCATCAAGACGGGCACCAAGCCGAACACGAAGACGAGCAAGGGCGCCGCACCGATGCCCGGCTTCTCCAACTGATCCCGCGCCGCGCCATGTTTCAAGGACTTCGCACGATGACGAAACACCCGATCCTGCTGCTATCGCTCGGATCCGCGCTGCTGCTCGGCGGCTGTATGGGAACCGAGAATCGGGGCCTCGAGTCGGTCCACCAGCCGGTCGTGAGCCGCGCCAATTATGCGCTCGACCTCGGCACCGCCGGCGGCACGCTGGCGCAGGGCGAGGCGCGGCGGCTGGCGGGATGGATGACGACGATGCGGGTCGGCTATGGCGACCGCGTCGCGATCGACGATCCTGCGGGCGAAGCACCGATGGCGCGCGCCGAGATCGCCGACGTCGTCGCGGGCTATGGCCTGTTGCTGTCCCCCGACACCCCGGTCACGCAGGCGCCGGTCAGCCCCGGCGCGATCCGGATCGTCGTCACGCGGATGCGCGCCGACGTCCCCGGCTGCCCCGACTGGTCGCGCGACGCGAGCATCGACATCGCCAGCCATACGTCGTCCAACTATGGGTGCGCGATGAACCGCAACCTCGCGGCGATGGTCGCGCGGCCCGAGGATCTCGTCCGCGGCTCCGGCGACGCCGAGACCTATGACCCGGCCTCCTCGTTCAAGGCGATTGATGTGTATCGCCGCGCGGTGCCGACCGGCGCGAACAACGCGCTGCGGTCCGAAACCGCAGGGGGCAAGTGATGAACGCACCCTGGAAGCCCGCTGGCATCGCGCACCGCGAACCCTTCGCCGCCTATGTCTGCGACGAGGCGACCGCCGAGGCACTGCGCCCGATCGCGGCCGAACTCGGCTGGTCGGTCGACAAGGTCAGCAAAGGCGGTCTGCGCAACGCGATCCAGTCGTTGTCGGTGTCCGCCAGCCCGCAGATCCTGTTCGTCGATCTCGCCGAATCGGGCGATCCGCTCAACGACATCAACGCGCTGGCCGAAGTGTGTGAGCCCGGCACGGTGGTGATCGCGGCGGGTCAGGTGAACGATGTCCGGCTCTACCGCGATCTCGTCGCCAGCGGGATCCAGGACTATCTGCTCAAGCCGCTGCACCCCGACATGCTGCGCGAGGCGTTCGGCCATGCGCAGGCGATGCTGAGCGCGCCCAAGCATGTCGAACATGCCCCCGCGCGACCGCAATGCTCGATCGCGATCATCGGCACGCGCGGCGGCGTCGGCGCATCGACGATCGCGACGTCAGTCGCCTGGCTGATCGCGGAGAAGGAACAGCGCGCGACCGCGCTGCTCGATCTCGACGTGCATTTCGGCACCGGCGCGCTGTCGCTCGATCTCGAGCCGGGCCGCGGGCTGACCGATGCGATCGAGAATCCGAGCCGGATCGACGGGCTGTTCATCGAGCGCGCGATGGTCAAGGCGTCGGAAAAGCTGTCGGTGCTGAGCGCGGAGGCGCCGATCAACGCGCCGCTGATGACTGACGGCGCCGCCTTCTACCAGCTGCAGGAGGAGATGTGCGCGGCGTTCGACTGCACCATCGTCGACCTGCCGCGCGGTATGCTGGTCCAGCATCCGCATCTGATCAGCGAGGTCCACCTCGCGGTGCTCGTCACCGACCTGACGCTGGCGGCGGCGCGCGACACGATCCGCCTGCTGTCGTGGATGAAGTCCAACGCGCCCAAGACCCGGGTGCTCGTGCTCGCCAACCGGATGCATGCCGGCGGCCAGCTCGAGATCAGCCGCAAGGATTTCGAGGGCTCGATCGAGCGCCGGATCGATCATGTCGTGGTGTTCGACCAGAAACTCGCGGCGCAGGCCGCCAAGCTCGGCAAGCCGATCGTCGAGGCCGGCAAGACGTCGAAGACGATCGCGCCGATCGTCGCGCTCGTCACCGAACTGATGGTCGCGGTCGATGCCACCGGTACGGAGGCTGCGAGCGCCAAGACGCCCCGCCGGTCGGGCGGCGTCTCGCTGCTCGGCAAGTTCAGCGACCTGAAGGGGCTGATGGCCAAGCGGGCGACCAAGTCGTGACGCCGCGCGGGTCGCGGATGCGCGCCGATCGGGCGCAGAGGGCCTAGGCGGCGATGGACATGCTTCCCGTCATCATGGTCGCGCTGGGCGGCTGCACCGTGCTCGGCCTGCTGGTGTTCGCCTTTGCCGGTCCCTCCACCGGGCGCGCCCAGACACGCCGGGTCGCGTCGCTGCGTCTGCGCCACGGCGATGGCGTTGCCATGCCCGAGGCGCAGATGCGGCGGATCGCGATGGCGGGCGACACGCGGATGGATCTGGCGGTCGGGCGGTTCCTGCCCAACCGTGCCGAGCTTGCCAAGCGGCTGGCGATGACCGGCAAGGACTGGACCGTCGGACAATATGGCATGGCGACCGCGGGGCTGACGCTGGTCGTCGCGTTCCTGATGCTGGTGCGTGGCATGCCGATCTTCCTCGCGCTGTTCGTCGGCCTGTTCGTCGGCATCGGCATCCCGCATCTGGTGGTCGGCAAGGTCCTCAAGCGCCGGGTGGCCAAGTTTACGCAGAAGTTTCCCGACGCGATCGAGTTGCTGGTACGCGGCTTGCGCTCCGGTCTGCCGATCAGCGAGACGATCGGCGTCGTCGGCGCCGAGGTCGATGGTCCGGTCGGCGAGGAATTCCGATCGGTCAGCGACAAGATGAAGATTGGCCGGACGATGGACGTCGCGCTGCAGGAGACCGCGGACCGGCTCGGCACGCCCGAATTCCAGTTCTTCGTCATCACCATCGCGATCCAGCGCGAGACCGGCGGCAATCTGGCCGAGACGCTCGCCAATCTCGCCCACGTATTGCGGATGCGCGCGCAGATGAAGCTGAAGATCAAGGCGATGTCGTCCGAATCCAAGGCGTCGGCCTATATCATCGGCGCGCTGCCGTTCATCGTGTTCGGGCTGATCTGGTTCATCAACGGTACGTACATGCAGAAGTTCTTCATCGACGAACGGCTGATGGTGATCGGCATGGGCGGGCTGTGCTGGATGGCGATCGGGTCGTTCATCATGTCCAAGATGATCAGCTTCGAGATTTAGGAGCAGGATGATGGGTGAGACCGCCGGACCTATGCTGCTCGGATTCGACGTCCTTTGGGTCGCGACGATCCTGTCGGGAATCGCCGCCTTCGCGGTGATGGTGGCGATCTATGCCGCCACCACGGTCAGCGATCCGATGGCCAAGCGGGTCAAGGCGCTCAACGATCGTCGTGAACAGTTGAAAGCGGGCATCACCGCCTCGACCAAGCGCCGTGCCAAGCTCGTGCAGCGCCACGATGCCGCCGACCGTATGCGCGGCTGGCTGTCGTCGATGAAGGTCCTGCAGGACAGCCAGGTCAAGGCGGTCCAGGTCAAGCTGGCGCAGGCGGGGATCCGCTCGAAGGAATGGGCGCCCGCGGTGATCTTCGGCCGGCTCGTCCTGCCGATCGTGATCGGCGGCGCGATGGTCATCTGGGTCTATGGCACGGACGGCTTCGCGACGTGGAGCCCGCTCAAGAAATACGGTCTCGTCGCGGTCAGCTTCATCCTCAGCTACAAGGCCCCCGACCTGTATCTCGACAACAAGATCACCAAGCGCACCGATGCGATCCGCAAGGGCTTGCCCGACGCGCTCGACCTGCTGGTGATCTGCGCGGAGGCGGGGCTGACGATCGATGCGGCGTTCCACCGCGTGGCGCGCGAACTCGGCCGCGCCTATCCCGAACTGGGCGAGGAATTCACGCTGACCGCGATCGAACTGGGCTTCCTGACCGACCGGCGCAGCGCGTTCGAGAATCTCGCCGGCCGTGTGAAGCTCGACGCGGTGAAGGGCGTCGTCACGACGATGGTCCAGACCGAGAAATACGGCACCCCTCTCGCCTCGGCACTCCGCGTGCTGTCGAACGAGTTTCGCAACGAACGGATGATGCGCGCCGAGGAAAAGGCCGCGCGGCTGCCGGCGATCATGACCGTGCCGCTGATCCTGTTCATCCTGCCCGTGCTGTTCGTCGTCATCCTCGGGCCGGCGGCCTGTTCGATCTCGGATGCGTTGCTCAAGAGCTGAGGCAACCCCAGCCGCAGCGGTTCGTTGAGCCCCCGTAACAGGAGGGTTTTCACGATGCCGTTGTTTTCCACACCGACGCAGTTCGCCGCACTGGGGCTGGTCCTGATCGCGGGCTGGCTGCTGGGCCTCGCCAGCCATCCCGGCGGCAAGAAGTGGAAGGCGCGCTATCTTGCCGAGCGCGATGCGCATGGCGCGACCCGCAAGGAGACTGACCTGCGCGCGAGTGCCGCCGAACAGCGTGCGGTCGAGGCCGAGCATGAGAATGCGCGGCTGGTGAAGGCGGCAGCGGCAGCGCCGGTGGCGGCCCCCGTGGCAGCGCCGGTCGCGCGGACGGCGGCGGCGCCCGTCTCGCGGGACCGGGACGTGGCCTATTCGGACGGCTATGCAACGGGCCGGCCGGGCTATGCGACCGACGGCACCAAGCGCGGCTGGTTCGACTTCAACCAGCGTCGGTGAGGATTCGGGGGGCGTTGTTCCCCCACTCCTCGTACTCCCGCGAAGGCAGGAACCCAGTCTGGATCCCCGCCTTTGCGGGGAGGCAGTCTCTTTTTCACTACCCCGGCGGAGGCCGGGGCCCAGATGGGAATGCTAGGTAACTATGGACGGTCCCTAGTTACTCTGGACATTCCACCTGGGCCCCGGCCTTCGCCGGGGTGGTGTGACGTTTCGGGTCGGCGTTACTTCTTTTCGAGCGCCGCCTGCGCCGCCGCAAGCCGCGCGATCGGCACGCGGTACGGGCTGGCCGAGACGTAATCGAGCCCGACCTTCTCGCAGAACGCGATGCTTGCCGGGTCACCGCCATGCTCGCCGCAGATGCCGAGCTTGATGCCCGATCGCGTCTTGCGGCCACGCTCTGCGGCGATCTCGATCAGTTCACCGACACCCTCGACGTCGATGCTGACGAACGGGTCCTTCGCATAGATGCCCTGCTCGACATAGGCGCCCAGGAACCGCGCCGCGTCGTCGCGGCTGACACCCAGCGTCGTCTGCGTCAGGTCGTTGGTGCCGAACGAGAAGAATTCGCCGACTTCCGCGATCTCGCCAGCCCGCAATGCGGCGCGGGGCAGCTCGATCATCGTGCCGACCAGATATTCGATCGTCCGGCCCTTGTCGGCGAACACTGCCTGGGCCGCCTTGTCGACGACCGCCTTCATCAGCTCCAGCTCGCGGCGGGTCGCCACCAGCGGGATCATGACCTCGGGGATCGGGGCCGCGCCGGACTTCTCCGCGACGTCGACCGCCGCCTCGAAGATCGCACGCGCCTGCATCTCGTAGATTTCGGGATAGGTCACGCCGAGACGGCAACCGCGATGGCCGAGCATCGGGTTGAACTCGTGCAGCTCGGCCGCGCGACGCTTGAGCGTGTCGACGTCGATCCCCGCCGCGGTCGCGACTTCGGCGAATTCGGACTCCTCGTGCGGCAGGAATTCGTGGAGCGGCGGATCGAGCAGACGGATCGTCACCGGCAGCCCGGCCATCACCTCGAGGATCTCGGTGAAGTCCTTGCGCTGTTCGGGGAGCAGCTTCTCGAGCGCGGCGCGGCGGCCCTTCTCGTCGCTCGCCAGGATCATCTGGCGGACGTTGGTGATGCGGCTGCTCTCGAAGAACATGTGCTCGGTGCGGCACAGCCCGACGCCTTCCGCGCCGAACTCGCGCGCGACCCGGCAGTCCTCGGGCGTCTCGGCGTTGGCGCGGACCTTGAGGCGACGAACCTCGTCCGCCCAGGTCATCAGCGTGCCGAAATCACCCGACAGCTCGGGCTGCACGGTCGCGACCGCGCCGATCATCACCTCGCCGGTGCTGCCGTCGATCGTGAGCAGGTCGCCCTCCTTCACCTCACGGCCGCCGCAGCGCATGATCTTCGCCTTGGTGTCGATCGACAGCGTCCCCGCGCCCGAGACGCACGGGCGCCCCATGCCGCGTGCGACGACCGCCGCATGGCTGGTCATCCCGCCGCGTGCGGTCAGGATGCCGCGCGCGGCGTGCATCCCATGAATGTCGTCGGGCGAGGTTTCGGTCCGGACGAGGATCACCGCGACGCCGTCGGCGGCCTTCTTCTCCGCCGCATCCGCATCGAACACCACCGCGCCCGAGGCCGCGCCCGGCGAGGCGGGAAGCCCTTTGGTCAGCACGTCGCGCTTGGCATTGGGATCGAGCGTCGGGTGAAGGAGCTGGTCGAGCGCCATCGGCTCGACGCGCAGGATCGCTTCCTCGCGCGTGATCAGGCCCTCATTCGCCATGTCGACCGCGATCTTGAGCGCGGCCTTGGCGGTGCGCTTGCCCGCGCGCGTCTGGAGCATCCAGAGCTTGGTCTTCTCGACCGTGAACTCGATGTCCTGCATGTCGCGGTAATGGTTTTCGAGCGTGTCGAACACGCCCGCGAGCTGGCCGTACACCTCGGGCATCGCCTCTTCCATCGAGGCGGCCTTGGCGCCGGCGTCCTCGCGCGCGACCTTGGTCAGATATTGCGGGGTGCGGATGCCCGCGACGACGTCCTCGCCCTGCGCATTGATCAGGAACTCGCCGTAATAGGCGCGGTCGCCCTTCGACGGATCGCGCGTGAACGCGACGCCGGTCGCCGACGTGTCGCCCATGTTGCCGAACACCATCGCCTGGATGTTGACCGCGGTGCCCCAGCTGGCGGGAATGTCGTTGAGCCGGCGATAGACCTTCGCCCGCTCCGACTGCCACGAACCGAACACCGCGCCGACCGCGCCCCAGAGCTGGTCGTGGACGTCCTGCGGGAAGGGCTTGCCCCAGAGCTTTTCAACAAGGCCCTTATACTCGGTCACCAGCGCGCGCAGGTCGTCCGCGCTCAGCTCGGTGTCGAGCGTGAAGCCCTGGTCTTCCTTGGCGATCTCGAGCGCTTCCTCGAACGCGCCGTGATCGAGCTCGAGGACGACGTCGGCATACATCTGGATGAAGCGGCGATAGCTGTCCCACGCGAAGCGCGCGTCCTCGGCCTTGGCGGCAAGGCCCTCGACCGTCTCGTCGTTGAGCCCGAGGTTGAGGACGGTGTCCATCATCCCCGGCATCGAGGCGCGGGCACCCGAGCGGACCGAAACGAGCAGCGGGTCGGCGGCGTCGCCGAACACCTTGCCGGTCACGCCCTCGATATGCGCGAGGCCGGTCGCGACCTCGTCGCGCAGGCCCTGCGGGAACTGGCCGCCCTCGTCATAATAGACCGCGCAGAAATCGGTCGAGATCGTGAAGCCCGGGGGCACCGGCAGGCCGATCGACGCCATCTCGGCGAGGTTCGCGCCCTTGCCGCCGAGCAGGTTCTTGTCGCCCTTGCCGCCGTCCGAAACACCGCCGCCGAAACGGTACACATATTGGGTCATCGCAGGTCCTCTAGGTGTTGTTGCGCGCAAGGCGGCAGAGATTGTCTTTGCAGGCGGGGCGGGTCAGCCCTCGATCTTCGAAAAGTCCGCGACGTTGTGCACTGCGGCGCGAATACGCTCAAGTAGCGCGAGACGGGCGGAGCGCTTGGCGGGATCGGGGTCGTTGACGATAACGCTATCAAAGAACGCATCGATCGGCGCCCGCAGCGATGCGAGCGCGGCCATCGCCGCGGCGAAATCTTCGCCCGCGATTGCTGCAGTTGCGCGGGGTTCGGCGGCGTCGAGCGCGGACTGGAGCGCGGCCTCTGCGGGTTCGGGCGCATACTGCTCCCTCTCACCTGCGCGGAGAGGGGGAGCAGAAGGGGCTTCCTTCTTCAGGATATTGGCGGCGCGCTTGTAACCGGCGAGCAGGTTCTTCCCGTCCTCGGTCGATATAAAATTCGCAAGCGCTTTGGCCCGCGCTTCGACCCGATCAATGCGGTCGTCGCTTCCAGTGCCCCAACCGGTGGAAGCTTGGACGTAATCATAGCGGATGCCGGCTTCGCGCAGCTGAACGCCGAGGCGATCATGCAGAAAGTCGGAGAGTACTATACCGAGCGCAGCATTCTCTTCCCCAGACCAGGCGCGAGCTGCCGCGTCGATCTTGAATTTGAGATTGGCCGTTTGAATCGTCCGCAAGACACCCAGAGCGGCCCTTCGCAAAGCGAACGGGTCTTTCGAGCCAGTTGGAAATAGCTTCACGGCAAAGAACGAGAATAGCGTATCCAGCTTGTCCGCCAGGCTGACCGCGACCGTCACCGGGTCAGTCGGGACATCATCGCCCTGCCCGACCGGCTTGTAATGGTCGCGGATCGCGGCGGCGACGGCGGGGTGCTCGCCCTGGGCTGCGGCGTAGTAGCCGCCCATCAGGCCCTGCAATTCGGGAAACTCGCCGACCATGCCGGTGACGAGATCCGCCTTGGCGAGACGCGCGGCGCGCTCGGCGAGGGTGGCGAGTTCCGCCCGGACCTCGGGCGCTTCTTCTGTTCCCCGGCGGAGGCCGGGGTCCAGGTGGGAAGGCTGTTGTGACGACGCGACGGCCTCAGCCAAGGCGCCGTTCCCAACTGGGCCCCGGCCTTCGCCGGGGAACGAAGAGGTAGCGGAGGACGAACTCGTACCCCCGACGATACCCTCTTCGACCAACCAGCGTGCGAGCTTGGCGACGCGGTCGACCTTGTCCGCCACCGTACCGAGCTTCTCGTGAAAGACGATCTTCTCGAGCTTATCCGCCTGCTCTTCGAGCGGCATCTTCAGGTCGGTGTCGTAGAAGAACTTCGCATCCGACAGACGCGCGGCGAGGACCTTGCGGTTGCCCTCGACGATCTTCGCGCCACCGTCGTGCGCAGCGATGTTAGCGGTACAGACGAACGCGTTCGCTAGGGTCCCGTCGACGCTGCGGCAGACGAAATATTTCTGGTTCACGCGCGCGGTGAGCTGGATCACCTCGGGCGGCACGTCGAGAAACGCGGGATCGAACCGGCCGAGCAGCGGGATCGGCCATTCGGTGAGCCCGGCATTCTCGGCGACGAGGCCCTCGTCCTCGATCAGTTCGAGCCCGGCCTGCATCGCCGCCTCGCGCGCGTGATCGCGGATCAGCGTCGCGCGCTCGTCCTGGTCGACGATGACGTGGCAGGCGCGCAGCTTCTCGACATAGTCGTGCGCGCCGCCAATCGTGATCTGGTACGGATGGTGGAAGCGGTGGCCGAGCGTGGCAGCGCCGCTTGCGATGCCGGCGATCTCGAACGGCACGATCGTCTCGCCGAGCAGCGCGACGATGCCCTGCAGCGGGCGGACCCAGCGCAGCGATTCGGTGCTGGCGGAGGCATCGCCCCAGCGCATCGACTTGGGCCAGGGAAACGCGCGGACGATCGCGGGGATCGCCTCGGCAAGCACGTCCGCGGTGGCGCGGCCGGGCTTTTCGGTGACCGCGAAGAACGTGCCGCCGCGATCGACCAGCTGCTCGCGCGTGAGGCCGGTCTTGCGCAGGAACCCTTCGAGCGCCTGCGGGGGTGCCGACGTCTTGGGGCCCTTCACCTCTTCGGAGACGGCGGCGGTCTCGATCGGCAGGTCGCGTGCGATCAGCGCCAGGCGGCGCGGCGTCGCGTAAGTGACGATATCGCTGGTGGCGATCCCGGCCTTGGCGAGCTCGGCGCTGAACAGCCTGGCAAGGTCTTCACGCGCCTTCGCCTGCATGCGGGCGGGAATTTCTTCGGAGCGGAGCTCCAGGAGGAAGTCGGTCATTCGGGCTCACCGGTCGGAGCAAAAACACTCTGCGCTCTCTGCGCCTCTGCGCGAGATTCTGTTCGCGCAGAGGCGCAGAGGACGCGGAGAGAAGAAGAGATACAGCCTGCGGCACGAGGACGGGTCATGCCGCCCATCCGTGCTTGTCCATCCACGCAGCGCAGGAGCCTTTGGCGAGGTCGCGGACGCGGCCCATATAGGCCTGGCGTTCGGCGACCGAGATCACACCGCGCGCCTGCAGCAGGTTGAAGATGTGGCTGGCCTTGATCGCCTGCTCATAGGCCGGGATCGGCAGCTTGGCGGCGAGCGAGTTCTCGCATTCGGCGACATGCTTGCGGAACTGGTCGAACAGCGAGTCCGTGTCGGCGACCTCGAAGTTCCACTTCGACATCTCCTGCTCGTTCTCCAGGAACACCTCGCCATAGGTGACCCCGGCGTCGTTGAACGCGAGGTCGTAGACGCTGTCCTTGTCCTGGATATACATCGCGAGCCGCTCGAGCCCGTAGGTCAGCTCGCCCGCGACGGGTTTCATGTCGAAGCCGCCCATCTGCTGGAAATAGGTGAACTGGGTCACCTCCATGCCGTCGCACCAGACCTCCCAGCCGAGCCCCCACGCACCAAGCGTCGGGCTTTCCCAGTCATCCTCGACGAAGCGGATGTCGTGCTTCAACATGTCGATGCCGATCGCAGCGAACGAGCCCAGATACAGCTCCTGAAGGTTCGCCGGCGACGGCTTCAGGATCACCTGATACTGGTAATAATGCTGGAGCCGGTTCGGATTCTCGCCATAGCGGCCATCCGTGGGACGGCGACAGGGCTGGACGAACGCGGCGTTCCACGGTTTCGGACCGAGCGCGCGCAGCGTCGTCGCGGTGTGGAACGTGCCCGCACCCATTTCCATGTCATAGGGCTGCAGGATCAGGCACCCGTGATCACTCCAATAGTCATGGAGCGTGAGGATCATGCGCTGGAAGCTAAGAGGCTTTTTCAGGGGCTGGGTCACGCGCGGGCTTTGGCGGATGGGGGTGCGCGAGGCAAGTGGTGCGTTGCGATCGCGCATCCTACATGGGGCCGACCAACGATGAGGATGCCCTCCCCTTGAAGCTGTTTTCCCGACTCGCGTCGCTTCGCTCCGCCCCGCTGCGCTCGACGCTGTCCGCCATTGCGATGGCGTTCGCGCTGCCCGCCTGCGCGCAGGTCGCGCCGAAACCGGCGCAGGCCGCCAACGATGCCGATCCCGCCCTGTGGGTGGTGAAGGACAAGGACACGACGATCTACCTGTTCGGGACGATCCACGTGCTCAAACCCGGCATGACCTGGTTCGACGAGGCGGTGAAGACCGCGTTCGACCGCTCGCAGCAGGTCGTGCTCGAGCTGGTGATGCCCGATCCCGCCAAGATGCAGACCCTGGTCATGGCGACCGGCGTGACGAAGGACGGGCCGACGCTGACCGAACAGCTGCCCGCGGAGAAGCGCGCGGCCTATGCCAAGGCGGTGACCGATCTGGGGCTGCCGGCAAACGCGTTCGACCGATTCCGGCCCTGGCTTGCGGCGACCAACCTGTCGATCGCGCCGCTGTCGAAGCTTGGCTATGACGCCGCGAACGGGCCCGAGCAGGTGATCACTGCCGCGGCCAAGGCGGCGGGCAAGCCGGTGACCGGCCTGGAGACCGCGGAGCAGCAGCTGGGCTATTTCGGCGGGCTATCGCAACAGGCACAGCTGCAGTTCCTCGGCAGCACGATCGACGAACTGCCCAAGCTCGAGACGACGATGGCGACGATGGTCGACGAATGGGCGAAGGGCGATCCGGAGGCGCTCGCGCGCGAAATGAATGAGAGCCTGAAAGATTCGCCCGAGGTGGCAAAGGCCCTGCTGGTCGATCGCAATGCCCGATGGGCGGAGTGGGTCGCGAACCGGATGAAGTCGCCGGGGACGGTGTTCGTCGCGGTCGGCGCCGGGCATCTTGCGGGCGCCGATAGCGTTCAGGCACAACTGGCGAAGCTCGGCGTGAAGGCGGAGCGGGTACAGTATTGAGCGACTTACCCTCTCCCCTCGGGGGAGAGGGAGGGAGGAGCCGTAGGCGACGGAAGGGTGAGGCACGCGTTTGTGGCACACCGTGCCCTCACCCTCCCACGTGCAAATGCACGCGGGCCCCTCCCTCTCCCCCGAGGGGAGAGGGTGTAGTTGATTAAAACGTGCACTTCCGCTATGCGCCCGCGCTTCCGGTCCATGGTCATCCCTGGAGGCGTGGGCGGGAAGAACAACAAACGAGTTTCGGAGAATATTGATGAGCGACCAGTTGACGCTCGCAGCCGAGACGCGTGACCGGGTTGGCAAGGGAGCCTCCCGGGCGCTGCGTCGTGATGGCCGCGTGCCTGCCGTGATCTACGGCCTGAACAAGGAACCCACCTCGGTTCACCTCGAGGAAAAGGCGCTGATGAAGGCGCTGATGACCGGCCACTTCATGAATTCGGTCGTGATGGTCAACGGCGTGCGCACGCTGCCCAAGGACGTTGCGTTCCACCCGGTCACGGATCGCCCGATCCATGTCGATTTCCTGCGCATCGGCGAGCATTCGACCGTCACCGTCGCGGTGCCGATCGTGTTCACGGACGAAGACGATGCCCCCGGCATCAAGAAGGGCAAGGGCGTCCTCAACATCACGCGTCATGAGATCGAGCTGGTCGTCGACGCATCGGACATCCCGAGCGAGATCTCGATTTCGCTCGCCGGCATGGAAATCGGTGATTCGATCCACATCAGCGACGTGACGCTGCCCAAGGGCGCGACGCCCGCGATCGACGACCGCGACTTCGCGATCGCCACGATCGTGCCGCCGACCGTCCCGACCGTCGAGGACGAAGAGCTCGAGGCTGAAGTCGCCGAGGCGCAGGCTGCCGAGGCTGCTTCGGACGAAGAGCCCGTGGTCGAGCCTAACGACGATCACAATGACGACGACAAGATCACGCCGCAGAAGAAGGACTAATCTCCTTCGTCTTCGGATGATCTGGCGGGCGGGAAAGCTAGGGCTTTCCCGCCCGTTTCGTTTTGCAAGCCATTCCGCCCACCCAAAAAACCGTCATCCCCGCGCAGGCGGGGATCCAGACCCTCGGACCTTCCTATGGAATCGAGAGGTTTGCCACTATGGGTTCCCGCCTCCGCGGGAATGACGGTTTGGGGCGCGGGCAACGATCGTTTTTGGAGAATCACACGTGCAGATCTGGGCGGGACTCGGCAATCCGGGGGCGCAATATGCGATGCACCGGCACAATGTCGGGTTCATGGTCGCCGACGCGATCGCCGCGGTGCACGGCTTCGGCGCGGTCAAGAAGCAGTTTCAGGGCTGGACCCAAGAAGGCCGGATCGGATCGGAAAAGATCCTGCTGCTGAAGCCCGCGACCTTCATGAACGAGAGCGGCCGCGCGATCGGCGAGGCGTTGCGCTTCTACAAGCTGGACGTCGATGCGCTGACGGTATTCCACGACGAGCTCGACATCGCCCCCTTCCGCGTCAAGGTGAAGACCGGCGGCGGGACTGCGGGGCATAACGGGCTGCGCTCGACCGACCAGCATCTCGGCCCCGATTTCCGCCGCGTACGGCTCGGCATCGGCCATCCGGGGCACAAGGACCGGGTCACCGGCTATGTGCTCGGCAATTACGCCAAGACCGAGATCGAGCCGCTGTCCGACATGCTCGGCGCGATCGCCGCGGAGGCGGCGTGGCTGGCGGCGGGCGACGACGTCCGCTTCATGAATGATGTCGCTGTGAGGATGCAACCATGACCACCCGTTCGCTGTTCGCCACGCGGTTTTACGAGGCCGATCTCGGCGACGACGATCTGGTCGAGGAGCTGGAGGACGCGGCGCTCGAACTGTCCAAGGCGGATCGCGCGGGCGTCGCTTGGTCGAAGGCACATGGCTATCGCGGGTATACGTCCTACGCCTCGCTGAACGACCTGCCGCTGCGCGACCCGCGCTTCGCCGATCTGGTGCGGCTGCTCAACAAGCATGTCGCCGCGTTCGCCAAGGACTGCGCGTTCGATCTGGGCGGGCGCAAACTCAAGCTCGACAGCCTGTGGGTGAACGTCCTGAAGCCCGGCGGCGCGCATTCGGGGCATATCCATCCGCACAGCGTCGTGTCGGGGACGATGTACGTGACGATTCCGGAGGGCGCCGGCGCGCTGAAGCTCGAGGATCCGCGGCTGCCGATGATGATGGCGGCGCCAACTCGGCTCGACGACGCGCCGGAGGATCTGCGGACGTTCGTTTATGCGGTGCCGAAGCCTGGGAGCGTGTTTCTTTGGGAGAGCTGGCTCAGGCATGAGGTCGTGCCGAATGCTGCGAAGGGCGAGCGGATCAGCATCAGTTTCAATTATCGGTGGTGAGGTAGGTAGGCCTCACCCCTCCCGTCATCCTGACGAAAGTCAGGATCCAGAGCCAAGCAGCGTAAGAGCCTGTAACTCAAGGTCCTGACTTTCGTCAGGATGACGGAGGTGGCGGCGGCACCCACCACTCGTTGTCATTCCCGCAGAGGCGGGAACCCAGACTGGCTGGCCTTGGCGATACTCGCTCGGGGTTGCCAGTCTGGATCCCCGCCTGCGCGGGGATGACGGAGATAGAGTGGTTACGCAGTCTTCATCGACGCCATGTCGATGACGAAGCGGTACTTCACGTCGCTCTTGACCATGCGGTCATAGGCCGGCTCGATCTCGTCCATGCGGATCATCTCGATGTCCGACACCAAACCGTGCTCGTTGCAGAAATTGAGCATTTCTTGCGTCTCCGCGATCCCGCCGATCAGCGAGCCTGCCAGCTGGCGACGGCGGAAGATCAGGTTGCCGACCGAGGGCGACGGATGCGGCTCGGCAGGCACACCGACCAGTGTCATCGTACCGTCGCGCTTGAGCAGCTCGAGGAACGGGTCGAGATTATGTGGTGCGGCAACGGTGTTGAGGATGAAGTCGAAGCTGTTCGCATGCTCCGCCATCGCATCGGCATCCTTCGACACGATCAGGTCCTTCGCGCCGAGACGCTTGGCATCCTCGCGCTTGTTCGGCGAGGTCGAGAAGACATAGACCTCAGCACCCATCGCGTTCGCGATCTTGACGCCCATGTGACCGAGACCGCCCAGACCGACGATGCCGACCTTCTGGCCGGGGCCGACCTTCCAGTGCTTCAGCGGTGAGTAGGTGGTGATCCCGGCGCAGAGCAGCGGCGCGACCGCGGCGAGATCGGCCTCGGGATGCGTGACCTTCAGCACGAAGCCCTCGTCGACGACGATATGGTCCGAATAGCCGCCGAAGGTGTGGCCGCCGAGCACGGGATCGGGGCCGTTATACGTCCCGACGAACCCGGTCGTCTCGCAATATTGCTCCTCGCCATCGGTGCACGACGGGCACTGGCCGCAGCTGTCGACCATGCAGCCGACGCCGGCGATGTCGCCGACCTTGAACTTGGTGACGTCGTCACCGACCGCGGTGACGCGGCCCACGATCTCATGGCCCGGAACGCACGGATACAGCGTGCCTTCCCACTCGCCCTTGGCGGTGTGGAGATCCGAATGGCAGACGCCGCAGAACGCGATGTCGATCGCGACGTCGGTCTTGCCCGGCGCGCGGCGTTCGAAGCTGAACGGTGCGAGCGGCGTCTCGGGCGACTGGGCGGCGTAGCCCTTGGCGGTGGTGGTCATGCTATTCCTAAATCTGACTGGCAGAGCGCGATATACGCACGGGACTCGTAATATCTACCGAGCGGTACGATAATTTTGCTGCATTGCGGCAATCGCTTGGGTCGATCAGTCGGGCGTGCCCGGCAATCTTTCCGTCATCCTGACGAAAGTCAGGATCCAGAGTAACGAGTGGCGCCCTTTGCGACCCTGGATCCTGACTTTCGTCAGGATGACGGGAGAGTTGGTCCGAGGGACCGGCCGAATGCTGGCGTTCCTTCTCGCCCTGCCCTAAAGCGCCCGCACATTCTTATACCCCAATCTCAAACTGAAGGCATATCATGGGTTTTCGCTGCGGCATCGTGGGGCTGCCGAACGTCGGCAAGTCCACCCTCTTCAACGCGCTGACCGAGACGGCCGCGGCGCAGGCGGCGAACTATCCGTTCTGCACGATCGAGCCGAACGTCGGCAATGTCGGCGTGCCCGACAAGCGGCTCGACGCGCTGGCGAAGATCGCCGGCTCGCAGAAGATCATCGAGACCCAGCTCGGCTTCGTCGACATCGCCGGCCTCGTGCGCGGCGCGTCGAAGGGCGAAGGGCTCGGCAACCAGTTCCTCGGCAACATCCGTGAGGTCGACGCGATCGTCCATGTGCTGCGCTGTTTCGAGAATGGCGACGTGACTCATGTCGACAACAAGGTCGATCCGATCGCCGATGCCGAGACCGTCGAGACCGAGCTGATGCTGAGCGATCTCGAAAGCCTCGAGAAGCGCGTCCCCAACCTCGCCAAAAAGGGCATGCAGGGCGACAAGGAGGCCAAGATCGGCGCCGCCGTGCTCGGCCAGGCGCTCGAGCTGCTCCGCGAGGGCAAGCCCGCACGGCTGACGGTGCCCAAGGACGAGGACGAGGCGCGCGTGTTCGCACAGGCGCAGCTGCTGACCGCCAAGCCCGTCCTGTACGTCTGCAATGTCGACGAGGGCGATGCCGCGAAAGGGAATGCGCTGTCGGCGCGCGTGTTCGAGAAGGCTGCGGCCGAGGGCGCCGAGGCGGTCGTCGTGTCGGCGGCGATCGAGGCCGAGATCGCGACGATGCCCGTCGAGGATCGTGGCGAATTCCTGGGCGAGCTGGGGCTGGAAGAGACCGGCCTCGCTCGCGTCATCACCGCAGGCTACAAGCTGCTCCACCTGCTGACCTTCTTCACGGTCGGCCCGAAGGAGGCACGCGCCTGGACCGTCCATGCGGGCGCCACCGCCCCGCAGGCGGCAGGCGAGATCCACGGCGATTTCGAGAAGGGCTTCATCCGCGCCGAGACGATCGCGTTCGACGACTTCATCGCGCTGGGCGGGGAATCGAAGGCGCGCGAGGCGGGCAAGCTGCGCGCCGAGGGCAAGGCCTATGTCGTCCATGACGGCGACGTGATGCACTTCCTGCACAGCTGATCCCAACAATGTCGCGGCCCCTGCGTGCGTAGTCACGCGCCAGGGGCGGGCGTAGCGAGCAGAACAGACGGCATGAGACACGCGACGTTTTCAGCTCTGGCACTCGCGCTCGGGGGTTGTGCCTATCCGGCCACGCCCCCTGCCCTGGCGCCGGTGACCCAGGCTGCCCCCGCGACCGCCACCGCCGCTCCTCAGGGCGCGCAGCCGCTGGCGGTACGGGCACCGGTGACGATCCTCGTGTCGATCGATGGCTTCCGCCCCGACTATCTCGACCGGGGCGTCACGCCAAACCTGAACAGGTTGCGCGCCGGCGGCGTCTTTGCGGCGATGCGCCCCTCCTTCCCGAGCGTCACCTTCCCCAATCACTGGACCCTGGTGACCGGGCTCAGACCCGATCGCAGCGGCATCGTCGGCAACACGATGGAGGATCCGACGCGGCCCGGTGAGAAATTCACCATGGCGAGCGACGATCCCTTCTGGTGGAGCCAAAGCTCGCCGATCTGGGTCGACGCCGAAAAGGCGGGAATCCGGAGCGCGACGATGTTCTGGCCGGGCGCCAATGTCGCGGTCGGCGGCACGCCGAAGCCCAACAGCCACGGCGCGATCGACGGCGGCACCCGGCCGCAGGACTGGCAGCAGTTCAACCAGCAGATCAGCGCCACGCAACGCGTCAACGCCGTCCTCGACTGGATGCGGCGACCCGCCGCGATCCGACCGAAGCTGGTGACACTGTATTTCGATACCGTCGACATGGCCGCGCACGACAATGGCCCCGACTCCCCCCTGACCACGCAGGCAGCCGCCGAGGTGGATGGCAGCATCGGCAGCCTCGTCGAAGGGCTTGCGACGCTCGGCCAGCCGGCCAATCTGGTCATCGTGTCGGATCACGGCATGGCGGCGACCAGCAGCACGCGCGTCGTCGCGATGGACCGGATCGCGGCGCCGGCCGATTATCGCCTCGTCGAGACGGGCGCCTATGCGACGCTGTTCGCGGTGCCCGGCCATGAGGCCGCGCTCGAGGCGAGACTGCTGCGCAAGCACGACCACCTGCAATGCTGGCGCAAGGCGGAGATTCCGGCACGCTTCCATTATGGCCGCAATCCGCGCGTCCCGAGCTATCTGTGCCTCGCCGATGTCGGATGGCGCATCGATCGGACGACGCCCACCAAGGTCTCGGCCGGCGGCTCGCACGGCTATGACAATGCCGCCTCGGAGATGCGCGCGCTGTTCATCGCGAACGGTCCTGCGTTCATCGGTGGCAAGACCATCGCGAGCTTCGACAATGTCGCGGTCGAGCCGCTGCTCCGCGACCTGATCGGGCTGCCCGCGGAACCGGGGCTGGACGGCAACGACGCGCCCTTCCAAAAGGTGCTGCGACGATAGGAGGAGCAGCGGGCGTGCAGTATTTCGAAGATATCGCAGTCGGGGCGACCGCGGCGTTCGGCCACTATCCGGTGACGCGCGACGAGGTGATCGCCTTTGCCGAAAAATACGACCCGCAGCCCTTTCATCTGTCCGACGAGGCCGCGGCAAAGACGCATTTCGGTCGGCTGTCGGCAAGCGGCTGGCATAGCTGCGCGATGACGATGGCGATGCTGGTGGAGCACATCCGTGAGCACCGTCAGGCGAGTCTCGGATCGCCCGGGATCGATGAACTCAAATGGCTGAAGCCCGTCTATCCGGGGGACACGCTGCGCTGCGTGACCGAGGTGCTCGGCAAACGGGTTTCCGCCAGCCGCCCCGAAATGGGGATCGTGAAAAGCCGGATGCAGGTGTTCAATCAGGACGATGTCATGGTGATGACGTTCGTGTCGAACGCGCTGATGCAGACGCGCCCGACCGGCGCGCCTGCATCCTGATCCGTCACTTCGGGACGGGGACGTTCATATAGGCGCCGCCCCGGCCGCCGCCGCCGCCACGACCGCGGAACCCGCCGCCATTGCCGCGCTCCTGACGATATTCACGCCGGTCCTGACGTGCCTCGCCGCGATAGCTCTGCCGCGCTTCACGCCGTTCGCCGCGATATTGCTCGCGCGTGATCTGACCGTCGCGCAGCTGGTTGCGGTCCTCGCGCCGACCCTGACGGAAGTCGCGGTTCGCGCCACGCCGGTCCTGGCGATAGTCGCGCGCGGCGGGGCTGTTGCCGCGGGCGAAATTGCCCCAGTTGCCGGCACCGCGATAATTGCCGCGACGCCCCTGCCAGTAGCGCTGCTGCGCACCGTTCCAGCGGTGCGGACGACGGTTGCGATCATAGACGTATCCGCCGGTACCCGGATAATAATAGTCGCCATACCAGCCATAATAGGAGCCGAGCCCGACGCCGGCATAACCGGCCCCGTATCCGCCGCCGTAACCATCATAATAGCCGTTGCCGTAGCCGCCGCCATAATAGGGATCGCTCGCATAGCCGATCCCGCCGCCGCCATAGCCATACCCATCGGTGCAACCGGCCACGCCGAGGCCGACACCAATGGCGAGACTGACCAGTCCTAGTCGCTTGAAAAACATCGAAAATCTCCCGTACCTGGAGAGCGGACCCAACGCGCCGCCATTGGTCGCACAACAATACCGACCTACCGCAGGTTCCATGAACGACGGCTGACGCGCGCCGGGACCACAGGTGGGCCATGGGGGCGTGGCGCCGGGACACAGGCACGGACACGGGCAGCCAGCGGGTCGCCAAACGCGAAACGGCGGACCGGGTTGCCCCGATCCGCCGTCCTTCACGCCCTGATACCGCGATAGCCGCGGCGTGGGATCAATGCTTCACGTCACGCCAGACGTTTTGATAGGCGCCCCAGGCAAGGCCGCAGAAGACGAGGATGAAGAGGATCGACGCGACGCCGACGGCGTGCCGCGACTCCAAGTTCGGCTCTGCCGTCCAGGTCAGGAAGGCCGAGACGTCTGCCGACATCTGTTCCTTCGTCGCCTTGGTCCCGTCCGCATAGGCCACCTGATCGTCCGCGGTGATCGGCGGTGGCATCGCGATGTTGAGGTTCGCGAAATACGGGTTGTAGTAGAGACCCTCGGGCGTCTTGATGTCCGGGAACTGCTTGAGCAACGCCGCGGGCTGATCGGTGTAGCCCGTCAGCAGCGAGTGGACATAGGCGGTGCCCTCCTCGCGCGCCTTGGTGATCAGCGAGAGATCGGGTGGCAGCGCGTTGTTGTTGGCGGCGCGGGCAGCGACCTCGTTGGCGAACGGCGACGGGAAGCGATCCGACGGGATGTTCTTGCGGGTCGCGGCCTCGCCGGTTTCGGGGTTGATCGTCGGCTGTTCGATCACCCACTGGTTGGCGATCGCCTTAACCTCGGGCTCCGAATAGCCGATCTTCTGGAGATCGCGGAACGACACCAGCCGCAGCGAGTGGCAGGCTGAGCAGACTTCCTTGTAGACCTGGAACCCGCGCTGGAGTTGACGGCGGTCGAACTTGCCGAAGACGCCGTTCGAGGCGAGCTCGAGCTCCTTGGGATGCTTGTGCGCGACGCTCTCGGCAGACGGCGCGACGGGGTCGGTGATGACGCCCGACACGCTGCCGAAGAGCGCGATGCCGAGCACCAGCACAAAGGCGGCGCCGACCAGGGATGCGATGAGACGAACCATATATGTATCCTCTAGTCCGTATCAGTGCGCGGGCTTGGGGGAGAGCGCGGTGTGCGCCGGGCTCGTCCCGCCACGCTTGGCCAGCACCGCCTCGGTGATCGAATTGGGCAGCGGCCGGGGCCGTTCGGACCGCGAGATCAGCGGCAGGATGATCAGGAAATGCGCGAAATAATAGGCAGCGCAGATCTGGCTGAGGATCACATAGGTCGCCGTCGCCGGTGCACCGCCGCAATAGCCCAGGATCAGGATGTCGGCGACCAGCACCCAGAACGCGATCCGCGCCTTGGGGCGGTAGTTCATCGAGCGGACCGGCGAATTGTCGAGCCACGGCAGGAAGAACAGCAGCAGGATCGAGCCGAACATCGCCAGCACGCCCCACAGCTTTGCCGGCAGGATGAAGTCCGCGGTAAAGGCGCGCAGGATCGCGTAGAACGGCCAGAAATACCATTCGGGGACGATGTGCGCGGGCGTCGAAAGCGGGTTTGCCGGGATATAATTGTCCGGATGGCCGAGATAGTTCGGGAAGAAGAACAGCAGGCCGGCGAACACCAGCAGGAAGATGCCGAGCCCGAAGCCGTCCTTCGCAGTGTAATAGGGGTGGAACGGCACCGTATCCTGTTTGCCCTTCACGTCGACGCCGGTCGGGTTGTTCGACCCCGGGATGTGCAGCGCCCAGATGTGCAGGATGATGACGCCCGCGATCACGAACGGCAGCAGATAGTGCAGCGAGAAGAAGCGGTTGAGCGCGGCGTTGTCCGGCGCGAATCCGCCGAGCAGCCAGATGCGGATGGTGTCGCCGACCAGCGGAATCGCCGAGAAGAACCCGGTGATGACCTGCGCGCCCCAGAAGCTCATCTGCCCCCAGGGAAGGACATAGCCCATGAATGCGGTCGCCATCATCAGCAGGAAGATCGTCACGCCGAGCAGCCAGACCATCTCGCGCGGCGCCTTGTACGAGCCGTAATAGAGTCCGCGGAAGATGTGCGTGTAGACGACGATGAAGAACATCGACGCGCCGTTGGCGTGCGCATAGCGCAGGAACCAGCCCGCATTGACGTCGCGCATGATGTGTTCGACCGAGTCGAACGCGACCGCGCCGTTGGCGGCGTAATGCATCGCCAGCGTGATGCCGGTGATGATCTGGATCGCCAGCGCGGCGCCGGCAAGGACGCCGAAGTTCCAGAAATAATTGAGATTGCGCGGGACCGGGTAACCGGCGCCGACCGCGTTGTAGACGAGCCGGGGAACGGGAAGCCGTTCATCCAGCCACCGCGTCAGCGGCAGCTTCGGTTCGTATTGCTTGGCCCAGGGAAAGCTCATGGTTGTTTCCTCAGCCTACCGTGACGACGGTGTCGGAGTTGAAGGCATAGTCCGGCACCTGAAGGTTGGTCGGTGCGGGGCCCTTGCGGATGCGCGCGGCGGTATCGTAGGCCGAGCCGTGGCACGGGCAGAAATAGCCGCCAAACGGGCCCTTGTTCTCACCCTCGCCAGCGCCGAGCGGGACGCAACCGAGATGCGTGCAGACGCCCAGCGTGATCAGCCAGTTCTTCTTGCCCGCCTTGGTCCGCTCCGCGAGCGTCTGCGGGTCGCGCAGCGTCGATACGTCGACCGCGTCGGCCTCGCTGATTTCCTTCGGCGTCAGGTTGCGCACGAACAGCGGCTGCTTGCGGAAGCTCGTCTTGATCGCCTGGCCCGGCAGGATCTTCGACAGGTCGATCTCGGTGGTCGACTGCGCCAGCACGTCGGCCGACGGGTTCATCTGGTTGATCAGCGGCAGGACGATCGCGACGGCGCCGACCCCGGCGAAGGATACGGCGGCGATATTGATGAAATCGCGGCGGCGCGGATCGTGCGCCTCTTCGTGAAACGGTTCAGGCGACTCGCCGGGTGGAACCATGTCGTCGACTATCGCCATTCATCTCGCCCTTGCAGTTTATCTTTATTCTCGTGGCCCGATGCGCATGCCGGTTCGCCGCACCGCACGCCCATCCTGCCCGACCGTCCCCACGGAGGCCTATAGGTGATAGACGGCGCAAGCCCGCTTTGCCAACAGCATTTTGACTGCAGCGCGTTCCGGATTAGAGGCAACGGTATGCGTATCGCCCTCTACCAACCTGATATCGCCGGCAATGTCGGCGCCATTTTGCGGACCGCCGCCTGTCTCGGACTCGCGGTCGATCTGATCGAGCCGATGGGGTTCACCTGGAACGAAAAGGCGGTCGCGCGCTCCGGGATGGACTATGTCGGCGCGGTCGAGATCGTCCGGCATGTCGACTGGGCGGCGTTTCGCGACCAGGTCCGCGGGCGCATCGTCCTGCTGACGACGAAGGGCGCGGTGCGACTTGACACAGCGACGTTCCAGACCGACGACGTGCTGCTGATGGGCAGCGAGGGCGCGGGCGTGCCCGACGACGTCCATGCCCGCGCCGACCTGCGCGTGCTGATCCCGATGCGTCCCGGCCTGCGGTCGATGAACATCTCGGTCGCGACCGCGATCGTCGCGGCAGAGGCGTTGCG
>NZ_JPJC01000258.1:14086-15530 GCF_000733135.1 Sphingomonas sp. FUKUSWIS1 | reverse complement strand
GTCGGGCGAACGCGCCCCTTCCCCGCCCCGACCAGGATTTGTAGGACGGTACCATGACCGAGCTCGACCCCCAGCAAGCCGCCGCCCGCATTTGGTTCGAATCGCTGCGCGACCGGATCTGCGCGGAGTTCGAGACGATCGAGCGCGAGGCCGGGTCGGATGCCGTGTTCGACTATACCCCCTGGGACCGGATCGATCCGTCGGGTGAACCCGGCGGTGGCGGCGTGCGCGGCGTCATGAAGGGCAAGGTGTTTGAAAAGGTCGGCGTCAACGTCTCGACCGTCGGCGGCATTTTCGAGGGCGAGTTCGCCAAGTCGATCCACGGCGCGGGCGAGGATCCACGGTTCTTCGCGACAGGGATCAGCCTGGTCGCGCACATGGCCAACCCGCACGTCCCCGCGGTGCACATGAACTGCCGCTTCCTCAACACGACCAAGCGCTGGTTCGGCGGCGGCGGCGATCTCAACCCGCCGCTGCCGATCGCCGAGGACACCGCCGATTTCCATGCGACGATGAAGGCCGCCTGCGACGCGCACGACCCGGCCTACTACCCGCGCTTCCGGGACTGGGCGGAGACCTATTTCCAGATCCCCCACCGCAAGGTGAACCGCGGCGTCGGCGGGATCTTCTTCGATCATCTTGACGGCAATTTCGATGCCAATTTCGCGTTCACGCGCGACGTCGGCGAGGCGTTTCTCGACGCCTATCCGCGGATCGTCCGGCGGCGGATGGACACGCCGTTCACACCGCAGGACGAGGCCGCGATGCTCGAATGGCGCGGTCGTTATGCCGAGTTCAACCTCGTCTATGACCGCGGCACGCTGTTCGGGCTGAAGACCGGGGGCAATATCGAGGCGATCCTGATGAGCCTGCCGCCCCGCGCCACATGGTCGTGAGCGGGGGCCGGTGGCGCTGATCCCCGTCGCGGACGACGTGCTCGCCACGATCGTGACCACGCTCGAAATGCCGCGCAAGCCGCCGCTCAGGCCGATGCCGACGTCGCGACTGCGGCTGCTGCGCTGGGAGCGGCCGACGCTGGAGGGTTATCGCGCGCTGTTCGCCCGGGTCGGATCGCGCTGGCTGTGGTTCTCGCGGCTGGCGATGGACGATGCCGCGCTCGCCGCGATCCTTCGCGATCCGGGCATTGCCGTGCATGCGGTGATCGATCCGGCGGGGATCGAGGTGGGGATGCTCGAACTCGACCTGCGCCGGACGGGCGCTTGCGAGATTTCCTATTTCGGGCTGATCCCCGAACTCGCCGGCCAGGGACATGGCCGGTGGCTGATGGCGGAGACGCTTGCGCGGGCCTGGACCAGGGGTGTCGAGCGGGTCTGGCTGCACACCTGTACGCTCGACCATCCAAACGCGCTCGGCTTCTACCGCGCGCAGGGATTCGTCGCGACGCGGCGGACGATCGAGACCTTTCCCGATCCGCGCGCCACCG
>NZ_JPJC01000258.1:12972-13890 GCF_000733135.1 Sphingomonas sp. FUKUSWIS1 | reverse complement strand
TCTGCTGACCGGACAGGACGCACCCGTGACCGGCCATGACCCAATCTGCGACGCGCTGCCGATCGCCACCGGATTACCCTGTCCACCATCGCGCATCGCGCCATCGAGCGCCATGAAGGGCATGCCGAGCAGCCAGCCGCTCATATAGCCGAACGCGGCGAGCGACATGAGCGGCAGGCCGGCGCCGCGCGTCAGCGACAGGCTGCGCCGGATCGCGGCGAACGCGCCGATCGGGCCCTCGGCGACAAGCACCGGCCCGGTCATCATCGTCCGGCCAAGAATGTAGAGGCCGGGAATCGCATAGAGAAGCAGCCCCGCCCCCGCTGGCAGCGACACCAGGATCATCGCGAGCAGATAGCGCGGCAGGAGCGTGGCAGAACGCCTGAGCGCTGTGCCGATATCGACCCGGTCACGGTCGAGATACAGCGTATAGACCGCCGCCATGCCGAAGAAGCTGAGCGCATAGGCCAGGCAGTACCAGCCGCCATTCGCCCCCGCCCAGTCGGTCACCGCCTGCGCCCAGACCAGCGCCTGCGCCTCGTCGCCGCGCGTCGCCGCATCGGGCAGCGGCGGGTCGGGCACGACGAGCGCGAGCGCGAAGGCAGGCAGGAACAGGAAGGGCCCGGCGATCCGGAGCAGCAGATCGCGGTCGCGCTTGAACAGGGCCCAGGCGTCTTTCAACACGCCCGTAAAGTCGATTTTCATTCGGTGATCGGTTTCTCTCGGGTGGCGACATAGAGCTGTGCCGTGAAGACATAGGCGAGCGCCATCAGCGCCGCACTGGCAAGCGCGCCGGCGATCCCGGCAAGGAACATCGCGGTCGGGATCTGGTCCCCGCCGAGGATCAGGCGAAAGACGAGCCCGACAACGGCCTGAGCGGCGAAGGTGGCGATCGCGAACACGATCGCGAACAGCAGA
>NZ_JPJC01000258.1:9394-12876 GCF_000733135.1 Sphingomonas sp. FUKUSWIS1 | reverse complement strand
CCCGCGGGTCAGCGCGATCGAGCGGCGGATCGCGCCGAGCCCGAGCCGTTCGTTGAGCACGACCGCGGTCAGCAGCATCAGCCGCGCACTGGCCCAGATGGCGAGCAGGATCAGCGCAAGGCTGTAGAGGACGACGAACATCGCCGTCGCACGCGGCAGCTGCGGCATTCGCGCGGGCGCGCTGGCGGCAGCGGACGCGGCGGCGAAGTCGAAATGCGACGCGATCAGCGCGATGAACACCGGCGCCATCAGAACCAGCGCGATCAGTCCGACGACGAGCGACACGCCGAGCGCGGGCAGCAGCCGCGCCCACGCCTGACGATAGGCGTCGGTGCGGCCGGTCGAGGGTTGCGTCGCCAGCGCGAGAATCGCGAGCGACCCCAGGATCGCGAGCAACGCGGACGCCACGGCGACGATGCCGGCGACGAGCTGCACCGCCGGCTGCGGCGGGACGAGCAGGACGAGCGCGTTGTTGACGACCGGCGGGAGGACCAGGGTCGGCAACGCAACCGCCGCAATCTGGCCGCTACGCCCCGACAGCACCTCGGTGGTACGATCCCAGACCGTGCCGATTTTCACGCCTCTTCCCATCCGCCTGTTCCCCGTTCGCCGCCTGGCACGCATGCCCGATACCGCCGCGACGTAGCCCAAGCCCCAGGCCTTGACCACTCCCGCGACGGTTGGGCCAGCCGGCATCGCAGGCCCCCGCCCGCTTGCATCACCGGCGGCGAGTGCGCAGATGGGTCACGTGACCGCTTTCCCCTTCCCGACCTCCGGCCGCCACGCGCCCGCCGATCCGCCGTCGCGCCTCGACGGGCTCGAATGGCGGACCGATACCGGCCTGACCCCCTATGCCACCGCGCTCGCCGAGATGGAGGCGCGCGCCGCCGCGGTGACCGCAGGCGATGCGCGCGAGTTGATCTGGCTGCTCGAGCACCCGCCGGTCTATACCGCGGGGACGAGTGCGGATCCGGTCGACCTGGTCGATCCGCGCTTTCCCGTGTTCGATACCGGACGGGGCGGCAAGTACACCTATCACGGGCCGGGGCAGCGGATCGGCTATCTGGTGCTCGACCTCGGCCGACGCGGGCGCGACGTCCGGCGCTTCGTCCACGCGGTCGAGGACTGGGTGATCGCGGCGCTCGGCGAGGTTGGCGTCGCCGCGTTTTCGGTCGAGGGCCGTGTCGGCATCTGGACGCGCGATCCCAATCTCGGCGGCCGCGAGGCGAAGATCGGTGCGATCGGCGTGCGCGTGAAGCGCTGGGTGACGCTGCACGGTTTTGCGGTCAATATTGATCCTGACCTGACGCATTTCGGCGGAATCGTGCCGTGCGGCCTTGCGGAATACCCCGTTACCAGCCTGAAATCGCTGGGCACGAAGGTCGACATGGCAACTTTTGACGCTGCCCTGACGTTGACGAGCGGCGTGTTCCTTGAAACACTTTCTTTGGCTCAAGAAAACGAGGCTTGAGGGCCAGGCCTTTACAGATTAATGTCCACTACGATTTGGGTATATACCTGGCCTCCAGGCCTACCAAATCCTCTATCTAGGGAGCTTCCAAATGCGTTCACTCATCTCCAAGGTTCTGACCGGTTCGCTGATCGCCAGCGCAGCGCTTGCCGTTTCGGCATGCGGTCCGAAGACCGAGACCACGACCGACAACACGATGGTCACCGACATGAATGCCACCGAAGGCATGGACACGATGACCGACAACATGACCGCCGTTGACGGCGCGATGAACGACGGCATGATGGCGAACGACACGATGATGTCGAACGACACCATGATGACCAACAACATGATGTAATTTTCCGGTTTCGGAAGATTATGTGATGCGGGGGGCCGTCCGGGAAACCGGGCGGCCCCTTGTCGTTGGGGCCAAGTCGACCGCTGGGCGGCGGGATGCGCGATGCCATCCCGAGCCTGGTCGATCGGCCGCGATGCGCGATCTCGTTTCGGCTGCGACGGAAATCTGCGGCCCGGATCGTACTCGAAGCCACGATCGGCTGCAGGGCCCCTCAAAACAGTTGGGAGTTGGCAAGAAACGCTTTAGAAATCTCGGCATGGAATGCCCGGGGAGTTGGGAATGAAGATGGTGCGTACTGCGCTGGCGCTCTGCGCGGCGAGCGGCTCGATGGCGTTGGCTCAGCCCGCCTCGGCCCAGTTTTTTCTGCAATCACGCGATTTCTCCGCGCCGGCGGTGACCGGGGACGAGGCCGATCTCGGCCAGGCGATGCCCGACGCCACCAGCGCGGAGAAGCGCGCGGCTATGGTCTGGCACATGCGCGCGGCGCTGAACGTCGCGGCGCTCCAGTGCCAGTTCGAACCGACGCTGCTGACGGTGTCGAACTACAATGCGATCCTCGCCGATCACGGTACCGAACTGCAGGGCGCCTTCGACACGCTCGGCAAATACTTCCTGCGCGTCAACAAGGCCAAGGGCGTCAAGGCCGGCCAGGCTGCGCTCGACCAGTTCGGCACGCGGACCTATTCGAACTTCGCGACCGTCGCCGCGCAATATGGCTTTTGCCAGACGACCGCGTCGATCGGCCGCGACGCGCTGTTCACGCCGCGCGGCCAGTTCGGCGATCTGACGCTGCAGCGCACGCGCGAGCTGCGCAACAGCCTGATCCCCTGGGGCGAACAGCGTTTCCCGCGCTATATCGGCCGCGACCGGGTGAAGATGCCGCGGCTCGACCCGATCTGCTGGAACAAGAAGGCCGAATGGGTCGCCAAGAAGTGCGGCGCGCTCGACTGGCCCCCCGCGGCGGGCGTTGGCATCGCCAACCGCTGAACGATTACCCCCCGGCCCTTGAGCCGGGGGCTTTCCCTGCCGGAGCGGGAAGACGGCCTAGCGCAGCCCCAGCATCTTGTGCGTCTGGAGCGACAGACGCCATTGCGGACGCTCCATCACCAGCGCGACACAGGCATCGCGATTGGCAGCCGCCTGCGGGTCGTCGAGCGGCTGGAGCAGCAGGTTCACGAAGTCCCATGTCTCGATATCGGCGATGTCGGTACCAGGCTGCGGCCAGACCAGCTTCAGCTCGTCGCCGTGACGCTGGACGACGACACTACCCGCCTTGGGGCTGATGCACACCCAGTCGATGCCGGGATGGACCGGCAGCGTGCCGTTGCTCTCGATCGCGATCCGGAAGCCTGCCGCGTGAAGCGCATCGACGATCGCATCGTCGATCTGGAGCATCGGCTCGCCCCCGGTCAGCACGACGAACCGGTCCTGCGTTCCCGCACCCCAGAACCCTGCGACCGCGTCCGCCAGCGCACGCGCATCGGCGAACTTGCCGCCGCCCAGCCCGTCGGTGCCGACGAAATCGGTGTCGCAGAACCGGCAGACCGCGGTCGCGCGATCCTGTTCGCGTCCCGACCAAAGATTACACCCGGCAAAGCGCACGAACACCGCCCGGCGGCCGGCATTCACGCCCTCGCCCTGCAGTGTCAGGAACATTTCCTTGACCGCGTA
>NZ_JPJC01000258.1:4674-9299 GCF_000733135.1 Sphingomonas sp. FUKUSWIS1 | reverse complement strand
GCTTGACCGCGTAGACGGTGGGATCCGCGATCCCCGCCTCGTCGAAGCCGCGCGAGCGGAGACGGCAGCTGTCACACTCGCCGCAATGTTTGCCGTCGGGCGTTGGATCGTAGCACGACCAGCTGAGCCCGAGATCGAGCCCGAGCCGCGTGCCCTCGCGGACGATGTCCGCCTTGGTCATGTGCTGGAGCGGCGCCTGGATGCGGAACGGATCGCCCTCGACCCCCGCCTTGGTCGCGAGTTCGGCCAGCCCCTCGAATGCGGCGATGAATTCGGGACGGCAATCCGGATAACCCGAATAATCGAGCGCGTTGACGCCGATATAGATATCGCGCGCACCCGCCGCCTCGGCCCAGCCGAGCGCGAGGCTGAGGAAGATCGTATTGCGGGCGGGGACATAGGTGACGGGAATGCCACCCGCATCATCGGTGCCGACACCGTCCTTGGGCACGTCGATATCGGCGGTGAGCGCCGAACCGCCGAACGCGGACAGGTCCATCGGCAGGACGATGTGGCGTTCGGCGCCGAGCGCGGTGGCGACGCGGCGCGCGGCGTCGAGCTCGACGCGGTGGCGCTGGTTATAATCGAACGACAGCGCGAGCAGGCGCCGGCCGGATTCCCGCAGCATGGCGGCGGAAACCATCGAGTCGAGGCCGCCCGAGACGAGGGCGACCGCTAAGGGAGCTGATGATGTCATGATGCGCGACGCGCTAGGCCAGACCGCGGCAAAAAGAAAGGGCCGCCCGAAGGCGGCCCTGAAAGGTTGGCGCTTAAAGCAGCCTCAAGGGAGAAACGTGCTGAAATCTCTAAAGCACGAGGGAGGTATAGCCCGGCGCGGTAAACAGCGCATTAACGCCGCGCAATTTCCCGCCGTCGCGCGCCTGAGAAACGCGTCATTCCTCGACCGGAACCGGAAATTTCTTTGCACAGAATGCGCAGTCGACCTGGATGAAGCCGCTCTCGTCCGCCATGTCGCGGCGTTCGTCGATCGGGAATTTCGCGATCACGCCCCGGATATAGTCGGGATCGCACCGGCAGCCGCGCGTGATGGGAATATCGGCGAGGATGCGGACGTCGCTGTCCTCGTTGAACAGCCGCCACACCAGCGTCTCGAGCGGCAGCATCGCATCGGTCAGCTCGTCCGCGCCCATCGTGTTACCGAGCGTCGCGACATGCTCCCATTCGGGATGGTCGAGCTTGGTATGCAGCCGCTCGCGGCCGTCCTCGCCCTCAGGCAGATGCTGGAGGAACAGGCCGCCCGCGACGCAGCGCCCGTCGGGGCCCTTCGCCATGCCGGTGCGGACCATCGTCGGGATCTGCTCGGACTGGGTGAAATAGCTCTGCGCGGCCTCAGACAGCGTATCGCCGTCGAGCGGGACGATGCCCTGATAGCGCTCGTTGCTGCTCGCCATATCGAAGGTGATCGCGAGATAGCCTTGGCCGAACAAGGCGAACAGGGTCGGCTCGACGGGCGCCTGGGCAAGCTTGTCCGCATCGTATTCGATATAGCCGCGCACCTCGCCGCCGCGATAATCACAGACCAGCAACTGGACGACGCCATTGTCGGTCCGGGTCTGCATCGTCAGCTGGCCGCTCGCGTCCTTCAGCGTCGAGCCGATGAGCGCGGCGAGCGTCAGCGCCTCGGCGAGCAGCTTCTCGATCGCAGGCGGATAGGCGTGCGCGGCGAGCACCTCGTCGAGCGCGGTGCCGAGCCGGACGATTCGGCCACGAGCGCTGCGCGCGGGGATCGCAAACGCCAGCGCGCGGTCGAGATCGGTCATGTTGGGGTCGTTCACCATCGTTCCTTCGGCATCCCCCGTCGCGGCGTCATCCCCGCGCAGGCGGGGATGCAGAGCGACATACGCTGGTGGTCTGATCACCAGCTCGGAGTTTATGGATTCCCGCCTCCGCGGGAATGACGGAAATGGGGGCTGACCTGCGCCCGATCAACCAACCGGGCGCTTCAGCCGATCTGCCCGAAGCACCAGCGCAGCACCGATTTCTGCGCGTGGAGGCGGTTTTCGGCCTCCTGCCAGATCAGCGACTGCGGGCCGTCGATCACCTCGGGCGTGACCTCCTCGCCGCGATGCGCGGGGAGGCAGTGGAGGAACTTCGCATCGGGCCGCGCGAGCGCCATCAGCGCGGCGTCGACCTGATAGGGGGCAAGGGCCTTCAGCTTGCTCTCGGCATTGGCCTGCCCCATCGAGATCCAGGTGTCGGTGACGATGATGTCCGCACCTTCGACCGCCTCGCGCGGGTCAGCGACGACGCGCGCGTGCCCCGAGGCGCGGACGATCGCCTCCTCCTCGGGCTGAAACCCCTGTGGGCAGGCGGCGACGACGTCGAATTGCATCAGCCCGGCGGCCTCGACGATCGAGGCGAGCACGTTGTTGCCATCGCCCAGCCACGCGACCTTGAGCCCGGGCAGCGCCTTGCCGCTCTCGATGATCGTCAGCAGGTCGGCCATGATCTGGCACGGATGCGATGCGTCGGTCAGCCCGTTGATGACGGGGACGCTGGCATGATGCGCCATCTCCTCGACCTTGGCATGATCGTCGGTGCGAATCATGATCGCGTCGACATAGCCCGACAGCACGCGCGCGGTATCGGCAATCGATTCGCCGCGCCCGAGCTGCATGCTGCCGGCATCGGCGACGATCGACGTCCCGCCGAGCTGGCGGATCGCCATGTCGAAGCTGAACCGCGTGCGCGTCGAGTTTTTTTCGAACACCATCGCCAGCGTGTGGCCGGCGAGCGGCGCATCGGCGTCGGCGCGGCCCTTGGTGAAGCCGGCGCGCGCCGCCTTGCGATCGAGCGCGTCGGCAAGCATCGCGGCGACGCCGTCGGGGCCGGCGTCGGTGAGATTCAGGAAATGGCGGTTGTTCATGGTAACGACCCCGTAAGAAGTTCCGTTCGTCCTGAGTAGGGGCTGAGCGAAGCCGAAGACCCATATCGAAGGACAGTGCCCCAAGCGGGCCAGTCCTTCGATACGCCACTTCGACTTCGCTCAGTGGCTACTCAGGACGAACGGGGTTTAGTGACCGCGCAAAGGCGCTCAATCGTCGGCGGCGGGCACATAAACGCGCGCGGCGGTCGACAGCTTGTCGATGCATTCGGCGATATGGCTCTCGTCGATCACCAGCGGCGGCAGGATGCGGATGACGTTCTCGCCCGCGGCCACCAGCAGCAGATTGTGATGATCGCGTGCGAACGCGACGAACGCACGGCTGTCGCTTTTCAGCTTCAACCCGAGCATCAGCCCGGTGCCGCGCACGCTGTCGAACAGGTGATCGTGATTGGGGATCATCTGCTCGAGCCCCTGCCGCAACCGATCGCCCATCGTGGCGACATGTTCGAGGAACCCGTCCTCGAGGATCACGTCGAGCACCGCCTCGCCCGCCGCCATCCCGAGCGGGTTGCCGCCATAGGTCGAGCCGTGCGTGCCCGCGACCATGCCCTTGGCCGCCTCCTCGGTCGCAAGGCACGCCCCGAGCGGGAAGCCGCCGCCGATCCCCTTGGCGACCGACATGATGTCGGGGGTGATGCCGTAAAGCTCGTGCGCGAACAGCTTGCCCGTCCGGCCATAGCCGCACTGGACCTCGTCGAGCACCAGCAGCAGGCCATGCTCGTCGCACGCCTTGCGCAGGCCCTGGAGGAATTCGGGGCTCGCCTGGCGGATACCACCCTCGCCCTGGATCGGCTCGACCAGGAAGCCTGCGGTGTGGTCGTCGATCAGCGCGAGCGCACCCTCGAGATCGTTGAACTTGGCATAGGCGAATCCGGGCAACAGCGGCTCGAACCCGTCGCGCATCTTGGCCTGATTGGTCGCCGAGATCGTCCCGAGCGTGCGGCCGTGGAACGCGGTGTCGAACGTGATCAGCGTATGACGCTCGGGATTGCCGTTCACAAAATGATAGCGGCGCGCGGTCTTGATCGCGCACTCGACCGCTTCCGCACCCGAATTGGTGAAGAACACGGTGTCGGCGAACGTGTTGTCGACGAGCCGCTGCGCGAGATGCTCGCCCTGCGGTGAGCCGTACAGGTTCGACACGTGCATCAACGTCGCCGCCTGGTCGGCGATCGCCTTGGTCAGGTGCGGGTGGCCATGGCCGAGCGCGTTGACCGCGATACCGCTGGCGAAGTCGAGATATTGCTGGCCGTCCTCACCGAACAGATAGGCGCCCTCGCCTCGGACCGGACGCACGCCACACCGCGGGTAGACGGGCATGAGCGGGGTGATGGTCACAGGCGCTTCCTCTTCGAAACGAGAAGGGCGGCCCGTGATGGACCGCCCCGGAGGCGCCTAATACCGGTGACGGGGGATGGGCGTCAACACCGCGGACGTCCGACGCAGCCCTGTCTGATCCGTACCAAGGCGCGGACTCCGCTTGCGGCGCCCCGGCAGCACGCGCAATCTTCCCCTCGGCTCCATCCGACGTCGCAAACGCGCCGGCGCAAGCCCAGTCGCGTCCCCATCGAGAGGAGGTTGACGTATGAAACGCTATGCGACCGGCCTGGCAGTGATGCTGGCCATGGCTCTTGCCACCACCCCCGCGCTTGCCAAGGGCGTGTTCGACGGCACCTGGAAGGGAGATGTGAAGGCGAGCCAACCCGCGGAGAATCCC
>NZ_JPJC01000258.1:4356-4584 GCF_000733135.1 Sphingomonas sp. FUKUSWIS1 | reverse complement strand
CAGGCGGGCACCTTCAGCTGCACGACGTGCAAGCCCGCGCTGAAATTCCCCGCCGATGGCGCGTTTCACCCGATCGTCGGCAATCCCTATTATGACGAGGCATCGGTCGCGGTGGTGGATGCGACGACGGTCAAGCGCGCGTTCCGGAAGAGCGGAAAGACAGTCGCCGAGGCGACGGTGACGCTGGCCGCGGACGGGCAGAGTTCGTCCTCCGCCTTTGTCGACCGG
>NZ_JPJC01000258.1:0-4265 GCF_000733135.1 Sphingomonas sp. FUKUSWIS1 | reverse complement strand
CGTGGAGGTGACGGGAACGACGGTCAATGCGCGCGTCGCACCCGCCCCGGCGGGTGCCCATGCGTTATCGGGTGCGTGGCGCGAAACTACGGATACGCAGGTATCCGACACGGGCCTCGTCTTCACCTTCGCACAGGACGGTAAGACCATGGCCTTCTCGACGCCGACCGGCATATCCTATGCCGCGACGATCGACGGTCCGCCGGCAACGGTGACCGGAGATCCGGGCTGGACGAAGGTCGCTTTGAAACAAACCGGACCGACGACTCTGTTCGAAACCGATTACGAGGGCGACACGCCGATCGGTACGTATAGCATGTCGCTCTCGCCCGACGGCACGACGATGACCACCGCGGTCAACGACCTGAAACACGGGAAGACCTCGACGATGGTCGCGCACAGGCAGTGATTCCGGAGGCAAGCGGGGGCGTCTATCGAACGGCCCCCGCTTGCCCCAATGGTCACGCGTCGATCGCTTCCTCGTCGAGCCGGCCGGCATTTTCCTGAATGAAGGCAAAGCGGTGCGCGGGGTTGTTGCCCATCAGGCGGTCGACCAGGTCCTTCACCCCTGCCCGCTCCTCATATTCCTGCGGCAGGGTGATGCGCAGCATGCCGCGGGTGGCGGGGTCCATCGTGGTCTCGCGGAGCTGGCCGGGGTTCATCTCGCCAAGGCCCTTGAAGCGGCCGACATCGACCTTCTTGCCCTTGAACACCGTGCGTTCGAGTTCGGCGCGGTGTGCGTCGTCGCGCGCATAGAGCGACTTGGTGCCCGAGGTCAGGCGGTAGAGCGGCGGCTGCGCGAGATAGAGATGCCCGCGGCGAACGATGTCGGGCATCTCTTGGAAGAAGAACGTCATCAGCAGCGTCGCGATATGCGCGCCGTCGACGTCGGCATCGGTCATGATGACGACCCGTTCGTAGCGCAGATTGTCCGCCACGCAGTCCTTCCGCGTGCCGCAGCCGAGCGCCAGCGTCAGGTCGGCGATTTCCTGGTTCGCGAAGATCTTCGCACTGGTCGCGGACGCGACGTTCAGGATCTTGCCGCGGATCGGCAGGATCGCCTGCGTCTTGCGATCGCGCGCCTGCTTGGCCGAGCCGCCAGCCGAATCGCCCTCGACGATGAACAGCTCGGTGCCCTCGGGCGAGTTGGCGGAACAGTCGGTCAGCTTGCCGGGCAGCCGCAATTTGCGGGCGGACGTCGCAGTCTTGCGCTTGACGTCGCGTTCCTGCTTGCGGCGCAGGCGTTCGTCCATCCGCTCGAGCACATAGTTCAGCAGCGCCTTGCCGCGATCCATATTGTGGCTGAGGAAATGGTCGAAATGGTCGCGCACCGCCTTCTCGACGAGGCCCGCGGCCTCGGGGCTGGTCAGGCGATCCTTGGTCTGGCTCTGGAATTGCGGTTCGCGGATGAACACCGACAGCATCAGCTCGCTGCCGATCATCACATCGTCCGCGCTGATATCCTTGGTCTTCTTGTTGCCGACCAGATCGCCGAACGCGCGCAGGCCGCGCACCAGCGCCTGCCGCAGGCCCTGTTCGTGCGTGCCGCCATCGGGGGTCGGGATGGTGTTGCAATACCAACTGTACGAGCCGTCGCTCCACAGCGGCCAGGCGATCGCCCATTCGACGCGCCCCTGCGTCTCGCCGTGCGCGCTCGGGAAATCCTGCGAGCCCGAGAAGAAGTCGGCGGTCGCGCATTCGCGGCCCGCGACCTGATCGCGCAAATGGTCGGCGAGCCCGCCGGGAAACTGGAACACCGCCTGCGCGGGCGTATCGTCGCTGATCAGTTCGGGCGCGCAGTGCCAGCGAATCTCGACGCCCGCGAACAGATAGGCCTTGGACCGGACGAGCTTGTGCAGCCGCTGCGGCTTGAAATGCAGCTCGTTGCCGAAGATCTCGGTATCGGGGGTGAAGGCGACGCTGGTGCCGCGGCGGTTGGGGGTGGTGCCGAGCCGCTCGATCGGGCCGAGCGTCTGCCCCTTGGCGAAGCGCTGGCGGTATAGCTGGCGGTCGCGCGCGACCTCGACGACAGTGTCGGACGACAGCGCGTTGACGACGCTGATGCCGACGCCGTGCAGACCGCCCGAGGTCGCATAGGCCTTGCCCGCGAACTTGCCGCCCGAATGCAGCGTCGAGAGGATCACCTCGAGCGCGGACTTGTCCGGAAATTTGGGATGCGGATCGACCGGGATCCCGCGGCCATTGTCGACGATGGTCAGCCGGTTGCCCGGCTCGAGCGTGACCTCGATCCGCGTCGCATGACCCGCGACCGCCTCGTCCATCGCATTGTCGAGCACTTCGGCGGCAAGATGGTGCAACGCGCGCTCGTCGGTGCCGCCGACATACATGCCCGGGCGGCGGCGGACGGGTTCGAGCCCCTCGAGCACCTCGATCGAGGAGGCATCATAGGTCGGGGCGGTCTTGGACGGGGTCGTGAACAGGCCTTCGGGCAGGTCTTCTGGCATGACGTGGTATATGGCTTAGCCAGCGATCCGTGCAAGCGCGCAACCGCTGTTGCGGAAAAGCCACAATATGAACTTTCTGTCATGTTCGCGGATATATTGGCGGGACGCCCCGTTTCTTGGCTGTCTTAGATCAATCATATCCGGAGCTTACATGCGCACATCCCTCTATGCCGGCCTCGCTGGCGCGGTCATTCTCGGTCTCACGGCATCGCCGGCATTCGCGCAGGAGACCACCGAGGACGCACCGTTCAACGGTCTCTATGTCGGCGCAGCGGGTGGTTATGACGTGCAGCCAAACGATGCAGGATCGTCGATCCTGTTCGACCGCAATCTCGACGGGCGGTTCGGGGATGCGGTGACGACGGCAGCCGGCGCCAACGCGTTCAGCAGCGGGTTCTGCAACGGTGCGACGACCGCCACGACGCTGACCGGTGGCCGCGGCTGCCGCAAGGACAAGGACGGCGCCGCTTATTATGGCCGCGTCGGCATGGACACGCAGCGCGGCAACATCGTCGTCGGCGTGGTCGGCGAATTCGGCAAGAGCGAGATCACCGACAGCGTCACCGCCTTCTCGACGACGCCTGCCAGCTACGTGATGACGCGCAGCGTCGACTGGGAAGCCTCGATCCGCGGCCGTGCAGGCTATGCGGTTAACACCACACTGTTCTACGGCACGTTCGGTGCGGGCTATGCCAAGATCGACCGGGATTTCTACAGCACCAACACCGGCAACGCCTATCAGCAGAGCGGCAAGCGCCAGCAGTTCGGTATCCTCGGCGGCGGCGGCATCGAGCAGAAGGTCACGCCGAACATCTCGGTCGGCATGGAATATATGTTCCACCAGTATCAGGACGACGACTTCCGCGTACGCGTGACGCAGGGCACGCAGCCGGCGACGAACCCGTTCGTGCTGGCCCCGAACACGACCGGCACGGACTTTCGTCGCAGCGACGACAAGTTCCGCTGGCACAGCCTACGCGCGACGGCGGCATTCCGGTTCTAAGCGCAGGGTAAGGTGACGCCAGAAGGCGTCACCTCACCCGAGCTCGGCCGGCGTCGCACCAGCGACGTCCGACGACGCGGCTTCGCCGCGGCGCGGGTAGGGACAGAGGGTCGCTTCCCACACGGGAGGCGGCCCTTTTTCGTGAATATGGTCTCCGCAAAACACCACCCCGGCGAAGGCCGGGGCCCAGTTGGGGGACCGAGGCAATTACGCGTTGCCAGCCGTTACTACGGCCTTCCCAACTGGGCCCCGGCCTTCGCCGGGGTGGTGCTGGGGTGTTCGGCGGCGGGACCCGCAGATCTTGAGTTTAGAGCCTGGCAAATCCAAGAAAAAGGCCGCCTCCCAGCGAGAAGCGGCCCAACGTTCTGGTCAGCGATACCCCAAAATCCACCCCGGCGAAGGCCGGGGCCCAGTTGGGGACCGAGGTAACTACGTGTTGCCCGCCTTTTCTACAGCCTTCCCAACTGGGCCCCGGCCTCCGCCGGGGTGGTGCTGGGGATTGGCTCCGCTACAGGCATACATCCGAAGCACGGAGAGCGAGACCGCCCCCCCCATCTTAGCGTGCGCGCGGGCCGCCGAAGGGGAGTGGCGGCGTCGGGCGGCGGTCGCGGCGGGGCAGCTGGGCCTGATAGGCGTGACCGCAATGCGCGACGCAGTAGGGGAAGCCCGGGTTCACCTTGTCACCGCAAAAGTGGAAATCGGGCTCGCCCGGATGGCCGAGCGGCCATTTGCAGATGCGGTCGTTGAGCTCGAGCAGGCTCGTCTTGCCCGCCATTTCAGGCGAAGGCTTGGCGGGG
>NZ_JPJC01000257.1:28343-31817 GCF_000733135.1 Sphingomonas sp. FUKUSWIS1 | reverse complement strand
CGCGGCGCCGCGCTTGCGGGGGGTGCCCGCCCCCGTCTGTGCCAGTGCCGCCGCCGGCCACAGGCCCGTGGCCGCAAGGGCCATCATGATGTCGCGTCGTGTCGTTTCGGTCATGGACCGCTTATCCGACTTCGCGCGCCGCAGTGCAACAATCGGTAATGCCCCGCACCGCCGCCCGCCCGCCAAACGGGGCCGCCTGCCCCGTCGTCAGGACACCGTGTCGTGTCTCAGAGCGCGTGGAGCGCCGCGAGGATCATGCGCCCGGTGACTTCTGCGGTCTCGGTCTCGGACAGCCGCGGACAGGACAGTGTCCGATGCCCCAGCCCGAACATGCACGCCAGCACCAGCTCCTCCGCGCCGTCGAGCGCATCCGCCGACAACGCGGGATTGGCGACGCAGGCGAGATCGCGCACCACCGCGCGAAACCCCGCGCACAGCGAACCGATCGTGTCCGCGACCTCGCCGTTGCGATGCGCTTCCGCCATAATATCAAACGACAACGCCTCATCCCCCTTGGCGAGCGACCGCCGCGCGAGCTCGACAAATCCGCGCTCGATCGACAGCCGCCCCGTCGACACGTCGTCGGTCAGCTTGCGCAGGTCTGAGAGTTTGGCCTCGGCATCCTCGAGGATCAGCGCCTGGATCAGCGCGTTCTTGCCGGTAAACAGGCGGTAGATCTGGCCGACGCTGACGTCCGCAGCGGCAGCCAGTTCGGCCATCGACGTCTGATGGAATCCCTGCGTCGCATAAAGATGCCGGGCCGCATCAACGATGTGCGAACGCGCCGACTTCTCATGTTGCACTGCACTCAAAATTCCACTCCGGACGACGTTTTAACTTGACCCGGCGTTCGCACGTCCATAGCGGCGGCGCAAGCGGAATGAACGTTCATTCCGGTGAACTCTTCTGCACGGACGTCGGGATGCTCAACATGCAGCGATTGAATCTCAAGGGATCGGTGGCCCTGGCCGCGCTGGCGCTGATGGCGGCGTGCAGCAAGGAAGAGGCCCCCCCGCCCCCGCCGACGCCCACGGTCGGCGTCGTGACGGTCGCGCAGGAGGCGGTGACGCTCACCACCGAGTTGCCGGGGCGGATTGCCGCGGTGGAGACGTCCGAAGTGCGGCCGCAGGTGTCGGGCGTCATCCGCCGTCGCCTGTTCACCGAGGGCGCGATGGTCCGTTCGGGCCAGGTCCTCTACGAGATCGAGGACGCCCCCTATCGCGCCGCGCTCGGCACTGCGCAGGGCCAGCTTGGCGCCGCGCAGTCGCAGATCAATGCGACCCGACTCCAGGCGCAGCGTTACGGCCAGCTCGTCGCGCTGAACGCGGTCAGCAAGCAGGAGGCGGACAACGCCACCGCGTCCGCACAACAGGCGCGTGCCAATGTTGCAGCGCAGCGTGCAGCGGTCGAATCCGCGCGCGTGAACCTCAATTTCACCCGCATCAAGGCGCCGATCTCGGGTCGTATCGGCCGTTCGATCTTCACCGCCGGCGCGCTCGTCCAGACCGGGCAGACCGACGCGCTCGCGACGATCCAGCGGACCGACACCGTCTATGTCGACGTCACCCAGTCGGCGGCGCAGCTGCTCGACCTGAAGGCGGCGATGGCGTCGGGCGGCGTGACGCGCGGCGACGGTACCGCACGCGTCCAGCTGATCCTGCCCAACGGCCAGACCTATCCGATCGAGGGTCGCCTGCAATTCGCGGAAGTGACCGTCGACCCCGCGACGGGCGCGGTCACGCTGCGCGCCAGCTTCCCCAATCCCAACGGGCTGTTGCTGCCGGGCATGTATGTCCGCGCCAAGCTGGTCGAGGGTATCCGCAGCCAGGCGATCATGGCCCCGCAGGAAGGCATCACGCGCGATCCGCGCGGCAAGGCGACCGCGATGGTCGTCACCGCGCAGAACAAGGTCGAGCAGCGCAATGTCGTCACCGACCGCGTGATCGGCGACAAGTGGATCGTCACCAGCGGGCTGAAGCCCGGCGACAAGCTGATCGTCGAGGGGCTGCTCAACCTGCGCCCCGGCACGACCGTCAAGCCCGCCGCTCCGCAGCAGGTCGGCAAGGCCGGTGGCAAGGACGCTGCCGGGAATGCCGCAGCTGGCGGCGCCGCCTCCACGCAGGCCGGGAAGTAACGCCTCATGTCACGCTATTTCATCGATAGACCCATCTTCGCATGGGTCATCGCGATCATCCTGATGCTGGCCGGCGTCCTGGCGATCCGGTCGCTGCCGATCGCGCAGTTCCCCGAGATCGCCGCGCCCAAGGTGACGGTCGCAACGTCCTATCCGGGCGCCGACGCGCAGACGCTCGAGAACACGACGACGCAGATCATCGAGCAGCAGATGAAGGGGATCGACAACCTTCGCTACTTTGCATCGACCAGCGATGGCGCGGGCAATCTCGCGATCACGCTGACCTTCGAACAGGGCACCGACGCGGACATCGCGCAGGTCCAGGTGCAGAACAAGCTGCAACAGGCGACCCCGCTCCTGCCGCAGGAAGTGCAGCAGGCCGGGCTTCGCGTGACCAAGGCGACCGCCAACTTCCTGCTCGTGATCGCCGCCTATTCGCAGGACGGCAGCCATGACCAGGTCGATCTCGGCGATCTGATCGCCTCCAAGCTCCAGGATCCGCTCAGCCGGATCAAGGGCGTCGGCGACACGCAGGTGTTCGGCGCGCAATATTCGATGCGGATCTGGGTCGATCCGTTCAAGATGTCGAACCTCGGCGTCACCGTCACCGACATCACCTCGGCAATCACCGCGCAGAACGCACAGGTTTCCGCCGGTCAGGTCGGCAGCCTTCCCGCGGTCAAGGGCCAGGCGCTCAACGCGACCGTCACCGCGCAGTCGCGTCTGCAGACTCCGGAACAGTTCCGCCAGATCATCATTCGCTCGGCCACCGGCGGCGCCACCGTGCGCCTTGCCGATGTCGCCCGGGTCGAAATGGGCTCGGAAAACTACAGCTTCCAGGCGCGCTACAACGGCAAGCAGGCAGCAGGCTTCGGCGTGAAGCTGGCGCCGGGCGCCAACGCGCTCGACACCGTCACGCTGGTGAAGGCCGAGGTCGAGAAGATCGCCAAGCAGTTCCCGGCCGACGTCAAGATCGCCTATCCGGTCGACAATTCGACGTTCGTCCGGCTGTCGGTCGAACAGGTGGTCCACACGCTGATCGAGGCGATCATCCTCGTCTTCCTCGTGATGTTCCTCTTCCTCCAGAACTTCCGCGCCACGCTCATCCCGACGATCGCGGTGCCGGTCGTGCTGCTTGGCTCGCTCGCCGTGCTTCAGGTCGCGGGCTTCACGATCAACACGCTGACGCTGTTCGGCATGGTGCTGGCGATCGGCCTGCTCGTCGATGACGCGATCGTCGTCGTCGAGAATGTCGAACGCCTGATCCAGGAAGAGGGGCTGAGCCCCAAGGAGGCCGCCAAGAAATCGATGGACGAGATCAGCGGCGCGCTGGTCGGCAT
>NZ_JPJC01000257.1:24387-28251 GCF_000733135.1 Sphingomonas sp. FUKUSWIS1 | reverse complement strand
GGTGTTCCTGCCGATGGCGTTCTTCAGCGGCTCGACCGGCGTGATCTTCCGCCAGTTCTCGATCACCATCGTCTCGTCGATGGTGCTTTCGGTGCTGGTCGCGCTGATCCTGACGCCCGCACTCTGCGCCACCATCCTGAAGCCGTCCAAGCAGGATCACGGCGACAAGAAGGGCTTTTTCGGCTGGTTCAACCGGACCTTCGATCGCGGCGTCGACAGATATGGCAAGGGCCTGCGCCGCGTCGAAAAGGGCTGGGTACGGACGATGATCGTCTATGCGGTCATCGTCGGCGCGATGCTGTTCGTCTTCCTGCGACTGCCCTCGGGCTTCCTTCCCGAAGAGGATCAGGGCCTGATGTTCGCGCAGGTGTCGATGCCCACGGGCACGACTATGGAAGAGACTGCGCGGACGATGGACAAGCTGCGCGATCACTTCCTGGTCGACGAAAAGGCCAACATTGCGGGCATCTTCACGATCAGTGGCTTCGGCTTTGTCGGCCAGGGTCAGAATGTCGGTCTCGCCTTCATCCAGCTCAAGCCGTGGGAGGATCGCGAAGGCGACGCGAATACCGTCGCCGCGGTCGCCCAGCGCGCGAACCAGGCCCTCGCCGGGATCCGCGCCGGCATGGTGATCGGCTTCGTGCCGCCCGCCGTGCAGGAACTGGGCAACGCCAACGGCTTCGACTTCATGCTGAAGGACAATGCCGGCGTCGGCCACGACAAGCTGCTCGAGGCACGCAACATGCTGCTCGGCATGGCCAGCCAGGACAAGCGCCTGATGCAGGTCCGTCCGAACGGCCTGGAGGATGCGCCACAGCTCAAACTGAACGTCGACCAGGCCCAGGCAGGCGCGCTCGGCCTGAGTCAGGCGGACATCAACACCACCGTCAGCACCGCGTTCGGCGGATCGTACATCAACGACTTCATCGACCGCGGTCGCGTGAAGAAGGTGTTCGTCCAGGCCGATGCGCCGTTCCGCAAGTCGCCCGCAGACCTCGGCAATTTCTATGTCCGCGGCGCGACCAACGCGATGACGCCGATGTCGTCCTTCTCGACCACCGGCTGGACCTACGGTCCCGCACGTCTCGAACGCTATAACGGCGTCGCCTCGTTCGAGATCATGGGGTCGCCCGCACCCGGCGTCAGCAGCGGCACCGCGATCAAGGCGATGGAGGAAATGGCGGCCAAGCTGCCCCCCGGCATCGGCTATGAGTGGACCGGCCTCAGCTATGAGGAACAGCTTTCGGGCGGGCAGTCGACCTATGTCTATGCGCTGTCGCTGCTGATCGTGTTCCTGTGCCTTGCCGCACTGTACGAGAGCTGGTCGATCCCGATCGCCGTGCTCCTCGTCGTACCGCTCGGCGTGCTCGGTGCGGTGCTCGCGGCGATGGTCGCGGGGCTCAACAACGACATCTATCTCCAGGTCGGCCTGATCACGACGATCGGCGTGGCGGCGAAGAACGCGATCCTGATCGTCGAGTTCGCCGAGGAAAAGATGGGTGACGGGATGAATGCGGCGGATGCCGCGGTCGAGGCCGCCAAGCTGCGTCTTCGCCCGATCCTGATGACCTCGTTCGCGTTCATCTTCGGCGTTCTCCCGCTCGCGCTGTCGAGCGGTGCGGGCGCGGGCGGCCAGAACGCAATCGGCTGGGCGGTGGTGGGCGGCATGCTGTCCGCGACTGTGCTCGCGATATTCTTCGTGCCGCTGTTCTTCCTGCTCGTGAAGCGCGTCTTCAAGCAGGACAAGCCCGGCCAGCAGGACGGAGACCGCCACCGTGATGACACCCGTGACGGCGACACCACGACCCACGACCAGCGGCCGCAGGAGGCCTGATCCGATGTTCTCGCGCAAAATCGCTCTGACGTTCGCCGCCGGGCTCACGCTCGCCGGCTGCAACTTGGCCCCGAAATATGTCCGGCCCGAGCTTCCGGTGGCTCCGTCAACGCCGACCGGACCGGCTTATGCGGCGACCGATGCGGCGGGTGCGATCATGCCCGCGGACACCGCATGGGAGGCGTTCTTTACCGACGACCGCCTGCGCCGCGTCATTCGCACCGCGCTCGACAACAACCGCGATGTCCGCATCGCGGTTGCCAATGTCGCGCAGGCGCGGGCGCAATATCGCGTCCAGCGCGCGGACCTGTTCCCGACGCTGGGTGCGACGGGCAGCGCAACCTATCAGAAGTCCCCCTTCGGCGCCGTCGGTGGCGGTACGGGCGGCACGACGGGCGGCGGTACTGGAGGCGGCAACGGCGGCGGCGGCACCGGTGCCGGGGCGGTCGCCGGCGGCGGCCGGTTCGATATCTATTCGGCCAATCTCGGCGTCTCGGCCTGGGAGATCGATCTGTTCGGCCGGGTCCGCAATCTGACCCAGGCGCAGCAGCAGGCCTATTTCGCCGCGGAGGAAAACCGCAACGCCGCGCAGGTGTCGCTGATCGCGGAAACCGCGACAGCCTGGCTGACGATGGCGGCGGACCAGGATCGGCTGAAGATCGCGCAGGACACCGAACGGGCCTTTGGGGAAACGCTCAAGCTGACGCAGGATCGATTCCGCATCGGCATCGCGTCCGAACTCGAAGTGCGCCAGGCGCGGACGACCTATGACCAGGCGCGCTCCGACATCGCCGACGCGACGACGCTCATCGCGCAGGACCAGAACGCACTCAACCTGCTCGCAGGCACCACGCTGAGCGCCGACCTGCTGCCGGCCCGGATGCCGGAGAAGACGCCGACGCTGGAAAACCTGCCCGCCAACCTGTCCTCCGAAGTCCTGCTGCGCCGCCCCGACGTCGCGGCCGCCGAGCATCAGCTGATTGCGGCGAACGCCAATATCGGTGCGGCCCGCGCGGCGTTCTTCCCCAATATCTCGCTGACCGCGTCGCTCGGCACGCTGAGCCTCGGCCTGTCGAACCTGTTCGGCAAGGGCAGCGAATCCTGGTCGGTCGCGCCGTCGATCACGCAGCCGATCTTCGACTTCGGTCGCAACAAGGGCAATCTGGACTACGCCAAGGCCTCGCGCGACGCGATGCTCGCTACCTATGAGAAGAGCGTCCAGACCGGCTTCCGTGAAGTCGCCGATGCGCTCGCGCGCCGCGGTACGATCAACGGCCAGCTCGAAGCGCAGACGTCGCTGCGCGACAATGCGGCGGGCGCGTTCAACCTGTCGCAACTGCGCTTCCGCGCGGGGATCGATCCGTTCCTCAACACGCTCGATTCACAGCGGTCGCTCTACACCGCGCAGCAGAGCCTGCTGGCGACGCGGCTGGTCCGCGATACCAATGCGGTCGAGCTCTATCGCGCGCTCGGCGGCGGGCTGCGCTAACACCGGCCCGTCCCGCCCACCGCGTCATTCCGGGCCAGGCCCGGGTGACGCGGCGGTGCGACGCGCGGTCAGTTTGCCGGTTCGGACAAAGGTGCGAACCGCGCGACCTGCCGGCCGACCAGCCGAAGCTGCTCGAGGACCGCGGGATCGCTCGCCCCGCCCTCGGCATCGAATTTCGTCACCTGTGTGTTGATCGCCGCTGCGAATGGCGTCGGCCAGCCGCGAAGTGCGTGGACGATCGAGCGCAGCGCCGCGATCGTGCTGCCCGTCGCCTGCCAGCCATAGGCGGTCGCGATCAGCCCGACCGGCATGTCCGCCAGATAGGGCCGTTCGGCATCACGTGCGGTTTCCTCGAGCAGGTCGAGCGCATTCTTCACCACGCCTGAGATGCTGCCATGATAGCCCGGGCTGGCGATGATCACCGCCGATGCCGCGCGCACCGCCGCGACAAAGGCACGCTCGTCCTCGGTCCGCTCGGTCGCCTTGGGATCGTAAAGCGGCAGCCGGGCCATGTCCGCGCCGCCGAACATCTGTGTCCGGT
>NZ_JPJC01000257.1:23867-24241 GCF_000733135.1 Sphingomonas sp. FUKUSWIS1 | reverse complement strand
TCCCGCCAATGCCGACGACAAGCGGCAGGGAGGGCGATAGAGAGTCGGTAGCTGCCACGGTGTCACCCTGTTCGAACGTCATCATTATGCTCTTCCCCGTTTCGCCCGGTGATGACAACAGGCCAATGCTGTCGCTCAGCGCGCGTACACGTTAAGCGTGCGCATAGGCTTGTCCGAACTGTCATAGAACGATAACACACCAGATGCCCGACCGCTGGAACGATCCGATGCGCCCCGATCCCTTCGACCCCGCCCGATCCGGCTCCGGCATGTCCGGCGAACGCGAGCCCTATGCCTATGAACGCGAACGGTTGATCACCGAGCGCGAACGCCTGCGCGAGAAATATGAGCGCGAGCGACTGGGCGAAGATCCG
>NZ_JPJC01000257.1:6773-23776 GCF_000733135.1 Sphingomonas sp. FUKUSWIS1 | reverse complement strand
CCCCGCCAGGACGATGGCTACCCCCAGCCCGCAACACCGCGGCGCAGGCGGGGCGGGATCGGCCGGTGGATCGTGCGCGGCACCGGTATCGGCATCATCCTGCTGGTGATCGCGATCATCTGGCTGGCGATCACCGCGCCCCTGTCGAAATCACTGCAGCCGCCGACCCCGCCCTCGATCACGCTGACCGCCGATGACGGCACGCCGATCGCACGGCGCGGCGCGATCATCGGCAAACCGGTCGACGCGGCGACGCTGCCGCCGCACGTGCGCGAGGCGTTCCTCGCGATCGAGGACCGCCGCTTCTATTCGCACTGGGGTATCGACCCGCGCGGGATCGCGCGCGCGGCCTGGGCGAATCTCGGGTCGGGCGGGGTGCGTCAGGGCGGCAGCACGATCACGCAACAGCTTGCGAAGAACGCGTTCCTCGATTCGGATCGCACCGCGACGCGCAAGATCCGCGAGGCGATGATCGCCGTCTGGCTCGAGGCATGGCTGTCGAAGGACGAGATCCTCTCGCGCTATCTGTCGAACGTGTATTTCGGCGACAACACCTATGGGATCAGCGCGGCTGCCAAGCATTATTTCGGCCGGACACCCGCGGCGCTGAACGTCGGCCAGGCAGCGATGCTCGCCGGCCTGGTCAAGGCGCCGTCGCGGCTCGCCCCGACCTCCAACCTCGAGGGTGCGCGCAAGCGTGAAGCCGTCGTCGTCGGCGCGATGGTCGCCGCAGGCTTCCTTACCGAAGCGGAGGGCGATGCGGTCCGCCCGCAACGCGTGCTGGCGAACCGCCCGACGCAACTCCCCAACGGCACCTATTTCGCCGACTGGATCCTGCCCGAGGCGCGCGACCAGGCGGGCGAGGTGAAGACCGAGACGACCGTCCGGACCACGCTCGATCCGCGGCTGCAACGCGCCGCCGAACGCACCGTCGCGCGCGCCGGACTGCGCGAGGCGCAGGTCGCGCTGGTGGCGATGCGCCCCGACGGCCGGGTCGTCGCGATGGTCGGTGGCAAGGATTACCGCAAGAGCCCGTTCAACCGCGCGACGCAGGCGCGTCGCCAGCCCGGATCGACGTTCAAGCTGTTCGTCTATCTCGCCGCGATGCGCGCGGGGATGACACCCGATTCGACGATCGAGGACCGCCCGGTGACGATCGGCGACTGGACGCCCAAGAACAGCGACGGCCGCTATCAGGGGACGATCACGCTGCGCCAGGCATTTGCCCGATCGTCCAACGTTGCCGCCGCCCGGCTGACGCAACAGGTCGGCGTCCGGGCGGTGATCAAGGCCGCGCGCGACCTGGGGATTTCCACGCCCATTCCGAACGAGGCGACGATCGGCCTCGGCACCTCGACCGTGTCGCTGCTCGAACTGACCGCCGCCTATGCCGCGATCGCGCGCGAGACCTATCCGGTGCAGCCGCGCGGGCTGGCCGATGTTCGGGAAAAGGGCTGGTATCAGTCGCTGACCGGCGGTTCGACCGCCCTGCCGCCGAAGATCCATGACGAGATGCTCGATCTGCTCGCCGCCTCGATCCGCAACGGAACCGGGCGGAGCGCCAACCTGACGGTCGATGCGTTCGGCAAGACCGGGACGACGTCGGACAACAAGGATGCGCTGTTCGTCGGCTTCGCGCGCGACCTGGTGGTCGGCGTATGGGTCGGCAACGACGACAATAGTTCGAATCCCGGCCTGTCTGGCGGTGGCATCCCGGCGCGGATTTGGCGCGACTTCATGCAGTCCGCGCTGGGCATCGCCCCCGTCGCCGCCCCCGCGCCGCCGGTCGAGGAAATCGACCCCGATGCACTGCCCCCCGAAGACGGGGACAACAGCGTCCTGCCGCTCGGCGGCGAGATCGAGGGGCTCGGCTTCAACCTGAAGATGGGCGAGGACGGGACGATCTCGGTCGGCCCCGCACGCCGCGATCGACCGGAGGATGGGCCACCACGCGACGATCGCCGGCCGCCCGAGGAGGAACCGGGATTTGACGAGGGGCAGTAGTTCGATCCCCCGCCGTCATCCTGACGAAAGTCAGGCCCCGGGATAACGACGTCGAAGGGGGCGACCCAGGCGAAGCGCCCGTTGACGCCATCACTGCATCGCAGCATGTCCTCACCATGCGCTTTTTCTCCGACAACGCCGCCAAGATCCATCCGCAGGTCATGGCCGCGATCGCCGCCGCCGATACGCTCGACACCGCCTATGCGGGCGATCAATGGAGCCAGCAGCTCGACGGCCGCCTGTCGGCGCTGTTCGAGACCGAGGTCGCGGTGCTGTGGGTGCCCACCGGCACGGCCGCCAACTGCCTCGCGCTCGCCGCGCTGTGCCCGCCGCATGGCGGCATCGTCTGCCACCGCGACGCGCATATCCAGAACGACGAGGGCGGCGCGCCCGAATTCTACACCCACGGCGCCAAGCTGTTCCTCGCCGATGGGGAGGGCGCGAAGCTGACACCGTCGACGATCCGCACCGTTCTCGACGCGATCCCCGACGACGTCCACCGCGTCCAGCCGCACGCGATCTCGATCACCAACGCCACCGAATATGGCCAGGTTTACCGCCCCCACGAAGTCGCCGAGATCGGCGCGCTCGCGCGTGAGCGCGGCCTCGGCTTCCACATGGACGGCGCACGTTTTGCAAATGCGATGGTCCATGCGGGATGCTCGCCCGCCGACATGACGTGGCGCGCAGGCGTCGACGCGCTGAGTTTCGGCTTCGTCAAGAACGGCGCGATGAGCGCGGAGGCGCTGGTGTTCTTCAAACCCCAGCTCGCCGCCGTCACCCAGTATCGCCGCAAGAGGGCGGGCCTGCTCCTGTCAAAGGGGCGATACCTCGCCGCACAGATCCTCGCGATGCTCGAGGACGACCTCTGGCTCGCCAATGGCGAGGCCGCGAACCAGGCTGCCACGCGACTGGCCGCGGCCGCGGGCGACCGCCTCGTCCATCCGGTCGAGGCCAACGAGGTCTTTCTCCGCGCGACCCCCGACGAGGCCGCCGCGCTCCGCGCGCAGGGGTTCGATTTCTATGACTGGGCAGCGGGCGAGATCCGGCTGGTGACCGCGTGGGACACACCGGTCGGTCCGGTCGACCAGCTCGCGGACGCGATCCGGTCGTTATGACCGGGCCGTCCGGTTCGCCGCAACCCCCGATCCAGTCGACGCGCGCGGCGGTGCTGGTCCCGTTCGGGATCGTCACGCTGATCTGGGGGTCGACCTGGCTCGTCATCCGCGACCAGATCGCGGTGGTGCCGCCGAGCTGGTCGATCAGCTACCGCTTCCTCATCGCCGGCATTGCGATGGCCATCTATGCGCGGGTGAAGCGCGAAAGCCTCCTGCTCGACGCCCGCGGCTACGCCTTTGCCGCGATCATCGGCACCGCGCTGTTCACGTTCAACTTCAACTTCGTCTACCGTGCCGAGCATTATGTGACGTCGGGGCTGGTCGCGGTGGTCTTCGCGTTGCTGCTCGTCCCCAACGCGGTGTTCGGCCGCATCTTCCTGGGGCAGAAGCTCGGGCGACAATTGATGCTCGGGTGCGCCGTCGCGATGGCGGGCGTCGCATTGCTGTTCGTCAACGAGGCGCGGGTCGATCCGCATGGTCCGCAGTCCGCGACCATCGGCATCGCCCTGACGCTGGGCGGCGTCCTGGCCGCGTCGATCGCCAATGTCATGCAGGGCAGCGCGTTTGCGAAACGCTATCCGATGGCCCCGATGCTGGCGATCGCGATGCTGATCGGCGCGACGCTCGACGCGACCTTCGCCTGGATCACCACCGGGCCGCCGGTGTTCGAGCTGCGGCTGGGCTATATCGCCGGGATCCTCTATCTCGGCATCTTCGCCTCCGCGCTCGCCTTCCCGCTCTATTTCAACGTCATCCGCGCGATCGGGCCTGCCAAGGCGGCCTATTCGGGGGTGATCGTCCCGGTCATCGCGATGATCTTATCGACGATCTTCGAGCATTATCACTGGTCGACGCTGGCGGTGGCCGGTGCGGTACTCGCAGGGGCAGGACTCGTCATCGCGCTCAGCGCCCGCAGACCCGCCCGGTAATCCGGCCAGGTCGGGGTCCAGCGCAGGACGCGCTTCGCCTTGCCGTTCGCGACCCGCCGGTTCTCGGCATAGAAACCACGGCCCATCGCCGACAGCTGCTCGATCGTCACGAACGGCGGCGCGGGCAGACCGAGCAGCGCCGCGGCGAAGGCGACGACGTCGTTCTGCGACGCCGGAACGTCATCCGCCAGATTATAGGCGCCCGCCGGCGCATCGAACGCCGCGATCACGCCCGCGCCGATATCGTCGACATGCGCGCGACTGAACACCTGGCCCGGCTGGTCTATCCGGTGCGCCTTGCCCTCGCGCACGCGGTCGAGCGGCGACCGGCCGGGGCCGTAGATGCCGGGCAGGCGAAAGGTCCGCGCGCCGATCGCGAGCCAGTCGGCATCCGCCGCCGCGCGCGCACTCCGGCGTCCGCCGCCGATCGGCGCGGTCTCGTCGACCCAGGCACCACCGGCATCGCCGTAGACGCCGGTCGACGACAGATAGCCGAGCCAGGCGCGCGTTCTAAGCAGCGCCGCTCCGTAGCGCGCCAGAACGGGGTCGGCGTCATGCTCGGGCGGGACCGAGGACAGGATATGCGTCGCCGCGGCGATCTCCGTCATGACCGCGGCGGCGTCGTCGAACCGGATCGTGCCGTCGCGACCGTCGCGCGACGTGCCGACGACATGCCACCCGTCCCCGGCCAGGCGGCGTGCGATCCGCGACGCGGTATAGCCGAGGCCGAAGACGAGCAGCCGGCTCATTTCGCGGCCGCCGCCCGACCCATCGGGCCCTTGTAGAGCGTGCCGAAATAGTCGCCCGCATTCCAGACCGGCCGCTCCGCGCCATCGGCGATCTCACGCGCGATCCGGTAGTTCGCATCAACGAACCGCACGCCCTGATCCCACAGGATCGGCTGCGACAGATCGTCAGACGGCTTGTGATAATTGTTCGCCATGAAATAGGCGACCGCGGCCTTGCCCGGCCCCTTCTGCCCCGGCCACAGGAACACCGCCGGGATCCCCTTCTGAACGAAGCGGAAATGATCCGAGCGGACGAAGATTCCCTCTTCGGGCATCGGATCGGGCGACAGGCCGACACCGATCGCCGCGACCGCCGTCTGGACGATCGGACCGAGCGTCGATCGCTCCGCGCCGAACACCACCATGTCCTCGAACTTGTAGGTCAGGATCGGCATGTCGAGGTTCACGTCCGCGACGATATTGGCGAGCGGCACGGTCGGGTGGTTGGTGAAATAATCGCTGCCGACCAGCCCCTTTTCCTCGCCCGTGACCGCGAGGAAGATCAACGTGCGCTTCGAACCCTTGCCGCTGGTCGTGAAGCGCTTGGCTTCCTCGATCAGGCTGGCGATGCCGATCGCATTGTCGAGCGCGCCGTTGTTGAGCGCATCGCCGTCCTTCGCGCCGTTCGCGGGCCGGGTGATGCCGATATGGTCGAGATGCGCGGACAGCACGACGACCTCCTTGCCGAGCACCGGATCGGTGCCGGGAATGACGCCGACGACATTGCTGCTTGCCGCTGGCGCGAAGCTCGTCTTGGTCGCGACCGTCAGCGTGCCTGCAAGCGGTGCGGACCTGAACTTCGCATTGTCCGACCGCGCCTGCTTGGCGATCGCCTTCCACGACGCGCCGAACAGCTTGGTCGCGCCTGCAACGCTCAGCGTGCCAAGCGACGGCGCGCCGGGCGCGTCGACCTTGCCGGTGCCGTCGGGGTTGGCCCAGGTCATCCGGGCGGCGTCGTAGAATTGCGCCGATCGCGCGAACGGGCGGGCCTTGGCGGTCCGCGGGCTTTCGAGCGTGATCACGCCGACCGCCCCCTTGCTTTCGGCGGTCCGGGCCTTGGTGCCGCCGGATCCGAAAAAGGCACGTTCCTCGCCGCTGAACCGCGCCGGCGCACCGCCGAAATAGGCGACGATCTTGCCGCGCACGTCGACGCCGGCATAGTCGTTCTGGCCGTATTGCGGGGCGTCGATGCCATAGCCGACGAACACGATCGGCGCCGACACCGCGGTATCGGCCTTCGCACCGTTGGCGGCGGGGACATAATCTGCCGCGAACACCAGCGGCTGCGCGGCTCCCGACTGCGGCATCCAGGTGAAGCTGCCCTTGTCCGCGGCCTTGTAGCTGACCAGCGGCACGCGCTGCAGATAGCCGGCATCGTCACCACCTGGCCGCAGACCGGCGGCATAGAATTGCGCCGCGACATATTGCGCGGCGATGTCGAACTCGGGGCTGCCCGCCTCGCGCCCCTTCATCGCATCGGAGGCGAGGAACAGGACGTGCGCCTTCATCGCCGCCTGATCCGCCGGCAGCGGCGCTGCGAGCCGTGCATTGAGGATCGCCGGGTCGGGCTTTGCCGCCGGGGTGGCCGCGGGTGCGGCCGCCGGTGTCGGCGCGGCGGCTTTCGGTTGCGGGGCCGACGTCTGCGCCAGCGTCGCCGTGGAGAGGGCGAGCACCGAGAGCGCGCCGATGAACCGATACATGCCGAAATCCTCGCAAGACGAACGTGTTGCAGCCGGGTAGCACGCCGGCCGCGACACGCAAGCACAGCCCGGCAAGCTTTGGCTGGCGGAGCCCGCGACGGCCCCTATATTCGACGTCTATGCTCGACATCCAACACAGCCTCGCCCAGCCCGACATCGCTGCCCCGGTCGCCATTCGCCGGGTCGATTATAGGGCGCCGGCCTGGCTGGTGCCGACGACACGGCTGGAGTTCACGCTCGATCCGTCCGCGACACGCGTCATCGCGACGCTCTCCGTAACCCGCAACGGTGACCACCGCGATCCGCTGAAGCTCGATGGGGCAGGCCAGCGACCGCTGTCGATCATGGTCGACGGCGTCGCGGTCAACGACTGGCATTTCGAGGGCGAGCAGCTGGTGATCCCCCTGTCGGGCGACGCGCATGTCGTCGAAACCGAGGTCGAGATCGCCCCCGACCGCAACACCCAGCTGATGGGGCTCTATGCCTCGGGCGGCAATCTATGCACGCAGTGCGAGGCGGAGGGGTTTCGCCGCATCACCTATTTCCCCGACCGTCCCGACGTGCTCAGCCGCTATTCGGTGCGGATGACGGCGGACAAGGCGCGCTTCCCCGTGCTGCTGGCGAACGGCGACCCCGTCGCACAGGGCGATCTCGCCGATGGCCGCCACTGGGCGGAATGGAACGACCCCTTCCCCAAGCCCTCCTATCTGTTCGCGATCGTCGCCGGGGATCTTGCGGTCAATTCGGGCCGTTTCACGACGATGTCGGGGCGCGAGGTGTCGCTCGGCATCTGGGTGCGCAAGGCGGACCTCGCCAAGACCGATCATGCGCTCGAGGCGCTGGCGCTCTCCATGGCCTGGGACGAGGCGACCTATGGCCGAGAATATGATCTCGACGTGTTCAACATCGTTGCGGTCGACGACTTCAACTTCGGCGCGATGGAGAACAAGGGGCTCAACATCTTCAACTCGCGCTACATCCTGGCCGACCCCGATACCGCGACCGATTACGACTATGACGCGATCGCCGCGGTCGTCGCGCATGAATATTTCCACAACTGGTCGGGCAACCGGATCACCTGCCGCGACTGGTTCCAGCTGTCGCTGAAAGAGGGCTTCACGGTCTATCGCGACCAGGGTTTCTCCGCCGACCAGGGCAGCCGTGCGGTCAAGCGGATCGAGGACGTCCGCGGCCTGCGTGCGTCGCAGTTTCCCGAGGATTCAGGGCCGCTCGCGCATCCCGTCCGCCCCGAATCCTATCAGGAGATCTCCAACTTCTACACCGCGACGATCTACAACAAGGGCGCCGAGCTGATCCGCATGATGGCGGCGATCCTCGGGCCGAAGAACTTCCGGGCGGGGACCGATCTGTATTTCGACCGCTTCGACGGCACCGCCGCGACCTGCGAGGATTTCGTCGCCAGCATGGAAGAGGCGAGCGGGATCGATCTGACGCAGTTTCGCCTCTGGTATTCGCAGGCAGGCACTCCGCGTCTCTCGGCAAGCCTGTCGCATGATCCTGTGGCCAAGCGCGCGACGCTGACGCTGGCGCAGCATGTGCCCGCCACGCCGGGCCAGCCGGACAAGGCGCCAATGGTCCTGCCGCTCGCGATCAAGCTGTTCGGCGCCGACACGGGCACCGCGCTGATCGACGAACGGCTCGTCCTGCTCGACGGGCCGGGCGAGACGATCCGGTTCGAGGGGATCGACGAACGCCCGGTCCTGTCGATCAATCGCGGCTTTTCCGCGCCGGTCGTGGTCGAAAGCGATCGCACCGCGGCGGACCTCGCCTTTCTCAGCGCGCATGACGACGATCCCTTCGCGCGGTATGAGGCGATGCAGCAGCTGATGCTCGAGACGCTCGTGGCCAGCGCGAGCACGGGTCGGGCGGAGCATGACGGTGTGATCGCTGCGGTCGCCCGGACGCTGGAGGATCCCGATCTCGACCCCGCCTTCATCGCCGAAGCGGTGATGCTCCCCTCCGAGAGTTTTATCGGCGACCAGATGCGGATCGTCGATCCCGACGCCATCTTCCGCGCGCGCGACGGCCTGCGTCGCGATCTCGGCACGCAGCTCGAACGCCAGTGGCGCCAGGCGCATGCGCGCGCCGGTTCGGCACCCTTTGCCTATACGCCCGAGGGCAAGGGCCTGCGCCGGCTGCGCTCGGTCGCGCTCGCCTATATCATGGCGAGCGACGCCCCCGACGCCGCCGAACTGGCACTCGCGCAGTTCGAGGGGGCGGACAACATGACCGACCGCCAGGGCGCGCTGACCGCGCTCGTCAGCTCGACGGCGGCACAGCGCGACGCGGCGCTCGACCGCTTCTACGCGCGCTACAGCAGCAATCCGCTGGTGCTCGACAAATGGTTCCAGACCCAGGCCCAGTCGTCGCGCGACGATACCGGCACGGTCGTCGCGGCGCTCGCCCGCCATCCCGACTTCACGCTGACCAATCCGAACCGCGCGCGCGCGCTCATCGGCGCGTTCGCGGCGAACCAGCGCGCCTTCCATGCGATCGACGGCAGCGGCTATCGCTTCCTCGCGGATCATCTGATCGCGCTCGACCGGCTCAATCCGCAGACGGCGGCAAAGCTCCTGCCGCCGCTTGGTCGCTGGCGCCGGTTCGACGCCAAACGCGCCGGGCTGATGCGCGCGGAACTCGAGCGGATCCTGCACACGCCCGGCTTGTCGCGCGACATGGTCGAGCAGAGCTCGAAAAGCCTCGAGGGCTAGGATCCGGGCCGTATTCGGCCCGGACGGCGCCGCGTCAGAAGAGGCGGCCGCCGTTCGGGACGGGCTCGGACGGTGCGATCAGCACGACCTTGCCGTCGGCATCGGGAAAGCCCAGCGTCAGCACCTCGGACATCATCGGCCCGATCTGCCGCGGTGGAAAATTGACCACCGCGGCGACTTGGCGGCCGACGAGCGTCTCGGGCGAATAATGGTCGGTGATCTGGGCCGAGGATCGCTTGGTCCCGATCGTGTCACCGAAATCGATCGTCAGCTTGAACGCAGGCTTGCGGGCCTCGGGAAAGGGCTCGACCGCGATGATCGTCCCGACCCGGATATCCACCCTAGCAAAGTCGTCGAACGCGATTCCGGGCTCGGCCATCGTCAGAAGTCCACATTGTCGTAATGCGCGGGCGGCGCGATCAATTCCATGCGCTCGCTCAGCAAGGGACGAAAGCTCGGCCGGCTCTTGAACCCGCGATACCAGCGTGCCGTCTGGTCGTGCCCCTTCCAGTCGATCCCGCCGAGATAATCCGTGACCGAGATCTGCGCCGCGGCGGCCAGATCAACGAGGCTCATCGTCGCGCCGCCGAGCCAGTTGCGGTGATCGAGCAGGTAATCGGTGTAGTCCAGATGCCCCACCGCCGCCTTCATCGCCTCGCGCAGGCCCTTGGCATCGGGTGCGGCGCGGTGCGCGAGGCGCTTGACCATCCGCTCGTGGAGCAGCGGGCCGGTCACGTCGCGATAGAAATGCGTGTCGAACCACGTCACCAGCCGGCGGATCTCCGCGCGGTTGGTCGCGGTGCCGTTGATCATCGCCGACTTCTCGACGGTTTCCTCGAAAAATTCGCAGATCGCCATCGAATCGATCAGCGGCGCGACGCCGCGCGACGCATCGACCATCACCGGCGTCTGCCCCGCGGGGTTCATGTCCATGAACTCGTCACGCCGCTCCCAGGGCGATTCGCGCACCAGCTCGTAGCCGATGCCCTTCTCGCCCAGCAGCAAGCGCACCTTTCGCGAGAAGGGACATAAGGGGAATTGATAAAGCTGCCACATAGCCTCCGTTTAGGCGGCATCGGGCGGGTGTGTCACTAGCGCGGGTTTGCCGGTGCGTAAGAAGATTGGGTTCGCGCGGAGGCGCGGAGGCGCGGAGGTGTTGCGCTCGCTGTGAGCGAAGCTCCTTCATCACCGTTCGCGATCGAAAAGCGACGAGGGGATTCAAGCTCCGCGTCTCCGCGTCTCCGCGTGAACCCCCTTCTTTCCCCCTCCCCGGCGAAGGCCGGGGCCCAATTGGGGGCCGTAGGTAACGAAGCACCGCGCTCCGTTACTGCGACCTTTTCAACTGGGCCCCGGCCTTCGCCGGGGTGGTGGAAGCACCGCTATTCCGCCGCGACCAGCTCCGCGCTGTCGTCCAGCGGATGCGGCAGGCGCGTCAGCATTTCCTTCGGCACGATCTGCCAGAAATGCGGTGCCACCCGGTCCCAGTCCTCGAGCAGGCCCTTCGACCATTTGCTGTCGGTCGTATCCGCATGGTCGCGCACCAGGTCGAGCAGGACGTCCGCCCAGTGGAGCGACTTCACCCGGTCCCAGGTGATGTTCTCGGGGTTGGCGCGCTTTGCGAACAGGCCATCGGGATCATAGACGAACGCCATCCCGCCGGTCATCCCCGCGCCGAAGTTCGCCCCCACCGCGCCGAGCACGACCGCGATTCCGTTGGTCATGTACTCGCAGCCATTCGCGCCACAGCCCTCGACGACCACGGTCGCACCCGAGTTGCGGACTGCGAACCGCTCGCCCGCCTGCCCCGCCGCGAACAGCCGGCCGCTGGTCGCGCCATAGAGCACGGTGTTGCCGATGATCGTGTTGTCCTGGCTGGCGAGCGGCGAGCTCACCGCGGGCCGGACGATGATCGTCCCCCCCGACAGTCCCTTGCCGACATAGTCGTTCGAATCGCCGAACACCTCGAGCGTGATCCCCTTGCAGAGGAACGCGCCGAGCGACTGGCCCGCCGAGCCCCGCAACCGGATCGTGACGTGATCGTCCGCGAGCGTCGACATGCCGAACTTGCGCGTGATCTCGCTCGACAGCCGCGTCCCCACCGCACGGTGCGTGTTGCGCACCGAATAGGTCAGCTGCATCTTCTCGCCGCGCGAGAACACCGCCGCGGCATCCTTGATGATCTGCGCGTCGAGGCTGTCGGGCACTTCGTTGCGGAAGGTCGAGAGCGAGAAACGCCGCTCGGCATCCGAGGCGTCGACCTTGGCAAGGATCGGGTTGAGATCGAGATCGTCGAGATGCTCGGCACCGCGGCTGACCTGCCGCAACAGCTCGGTACGGCCGATCACGTCGTCGAGGCTCTTCACACCCAGCCGCGCGAGGATGTCGCGGACTTCCTCGGCGATGAACGTCATCAGGTTGATGACCTTCTCGGGCGTGCCGACGAACTTCTGCCTGAGCGCGTCGTTCTGCGTGCAGATACCGACCGGGCAGGTGTTCGAATGGCACTGGCGGACCATGATGCAGCCCATCGCCACCAGCGACAGCGTGCCGATCCCGAACTCTTCCGCGCCGAGGATCGCGGCGATCACGATGTCGCGTCCGGTCTTGAGCCCGCCATCGGTGCGCAGCCGCACGCGGCCGCGCAGACCGTTGAGCGTCAGCACCTGGTTGACCTCGGACAGCCCCATTTCCCACGGCGTGCCCGCATATTTGATCGACGTCTGCGGCGACGCGCCGGTCCCGCCGACATGCCCCGCGATCAGGATCACGTCGGCATGTGCCTTCGCGACGCCCGCCGCCACGGTGCCGATGCCCGCCGAGCTGACGAGCTTCACACAGACGCGCGCGCGCGGATTGATCTGCTTCAGGTCATAGATGAGCTGCGCCAGATCCTCGATCGAGTAGATGTCGTGATGCGGCGGCGGCGAGATCAGCGTCACGCCGGGCGTCGCATGACGCAGCTTGGCGATGAACTCGGTCACCTTGAAGCCGGGGAGCTGGCCGCCCTCGCCGGGCTTGGCGCCCTGCGCGACCTTGACCTCGATCTCCTCGCACGCGTTCAGATATTCCGCGGTCACGCCGAACCGGCCGGAGGCGATCTGTTTGATCGTCGAGTTCGCATTGTCGCCGTTCGCGTACGGCACGAAGCGCGACTTGTCCTCGCCGCCCTCGCCCGACACCGCCTTCGCGCCGATCCGGTTCATCGCGATCGCCAGCGTCTCGTGCGCCTCGGGGGAGAGCGCACCGAGCGACATGCCCGGCGTCACGAACCGCTTGCGGATCTCGGTGATCGCCTCGACCTGGTCGACGGGCACGCCTTCGGCCGGGAAGTTGAACTGGAGAAGGTCGCGCAGATACACCGGCGGCAGGTCCGACACCCCGCGCGAGAATTGCAGATAGCTCGTATAGCTGTCGGTCGCGACCGCGGTCTGGAGCAGATGCATCAGCTGCGCCGAATAGGCATGCGTCTCGCCGGTGTGGCGCTGGCGATAGAATCCGCCGATCGGCAGCGTCGCGACCGCCGGATCGAACGCCGCCTCGTGGCGATCGGTCGCGTTGACGTGAAGCGAGGCATAGCCCTCGCCGCTGATCTTCGCGGGCATGCCGGGGAACAGGTCGTTCACCAGGCTGCGCGACAGGCCGACCGCCTCGAAATTATAGCCGCCGCGGTAGGACGAGATGACCGCGATGCCCATCTTCGACATGATCTTGAGCAGCCCCTCCTCGACCGCAACACGGTGGCGGCGGAGGCATTCGGCCAGATCGAGATCACCGAACAGCCCGCGGCTCTGGCGATCGACGATCGCGGCCTCGGCGAGATAGGCGTTCACGGTGGTCGCGCCAACGCCGATCAGCACCGCATAATAATGCGTGTCGAGGCATTCCGCCGTCCGCACGTTGATCGACGCATAGGAGCGCAGGCCGCGACGGACGAGATGCGTGTGCACCGCAGCCACCGCGAGCACGCCGGCGATGCCGACCCGGTCCTCGCCGATCGCCTCGTCGGTCAGGAACAGCTCGCTCTTGCCCTGGCGGACCGCCTGCTCGGCCTCGTTGCGGATCCGCTGGATCGCCGCGCGCAGCTTTTCCGGGCCGCCGCCGGCATCGAAGGTGCAATCGATCTCGGCGACCGCGCCGCCGAAATGCGCCTTCAGCCGCGCCCAATGCTCACCGGTGAGGACCGGTGAATCGAGCACCAGCACGCGCTCGCGCTGATCGCGCACGTCGAGGATGTTGGCGAGATTGCCGAACCGCGTCTTGAGCGACATCACGTGCCGCTCGCGCAGAGGATCGATCGGCGGGTTGGTCACCTGGCTGAAATTCTGGCGGAAGAACTGGCTGATCAGCCGCGGCTTGTCCGAAATGACCGCGAGCGGCGTGTCGTCGCCCATCGATCCGATCGCTTCCTTGGCCGATTCGACCATCGGCGACAGGATCAGCTCCATGTCCTCGATCGTCTGCCCGGCCGCGACCTGGCGTCGTGCCAACTCGGCGCGATCATAGCGGACCACGGCGTCCTCGACCGACGGCAGGTCTGCCAGCGTGTGGAACTCGCCGATCATCGCGGCATAGTCCGCCTCGCCGGAGATGCGATCCTTGACCGCGCGGTCCTGCAGCAGCCGCCCTTCGTCGAGGTCGACCGCGATCATCTCGCCCGGCCCGAGCCGCCCCTTGGCGATGATCGTCGATTCGGGGACGACGACCATCCCGCTTTCCGATCCAACGATCAGCAGCCCGTCGACGGTCAACGTGTAGCGCAGCGGCCTGAGCGCGTTGCGGTCCATGCCTGCGACGGCCCAGCGGCCATCGGTCATCGCCAGCGCGGCCGGGCCGTCCCACGGCTCCATCACCGACGCCAGATACTGGTACATCGCGCGGTGCTCGGGCGGCATGTCGGGGCTCGCGGCCTCGGGCACCAGCATCAGCTTGGCGGTCGGCGCGTCGCGGCCCGAGCGGCAGATCGCCTCGAACACCGCATCGAGCGCGGCGGTATCGGACGCGCCTGCCGGGATCACCGGCTTGATGTCCTCCGAATTATCGCCGAACGCGAGGCTCGCCATCCGGATCTCGTGGGAGAGCATCCAGTTCTTGTTGCCGCGGATCGTGTTGATTTCGCCGTTATGCGCAAGGCACCGGAACGGTTGCGCCAGCCACCATTGCGGGAAGGTGTTGGTCGAATAGCGCTGATGGAAGATCGCGACGCGGCTCTCGAACCGCTGGTCGCACAAATCGGGATAGAAGACCGACAGCGATTCGGCGAGGAAGAGCCCCTTGTAGATGATCGAGCGGCACGACAGCGAACAGATGTAGAAGCCCTGGATCTGCGCCGCGATCACGCGCTTCTCGATACGCCTGCGGACCAGGTACAGCGTCTTCTCGAACTCGGCGGCGTCCTGTTCTTCGGGCAGCGGCCCGGCGATCATGATCTGCTCGATCTCGGGGCGCGTCGCCTGCGCCTTCTGGCCGATCACCGACACGTCGACGGGCACCTGGCGCCAGCCATAGATGGTATAGCCCGCCTCGATGATCGCGCTCTCGACGATCGTCCGGCAATCCTCCTGCGCCCCCAGATCGGTGCGCGGCAGGAAGATCATGCCGACCGCGAGCCGGTTCGGCCGCACCTTGTGCCCCGAAGCGGCGACCGCATCGTCGAAGAACTTGAGCGGAAGGTCGATGTGAAGACCTGCGCCATCACCGGTCTTGCCGTCCGCATCGACCGCGCCGCGGTGCCACACCGCCTTCAGCGCATCGACCGCGGACTGCACGACGCGCCGCGACGCGCGGCCATCGGTCGCGGCGACGAGACCCACGCCGCAGGCATCACCCTCGAATTCGGGACGGTACATGCCGTGCTCGGCGAGATATTGGCGCTGATCGGTGCTGGAGTCGGTCATCGTCACTTCTTCTTTTGCTCGGGCGTGGCAACCTGCTTGGCGAATTCGGCGACATCGGCCTGCATGTGGCGCATCGAGGATTCCATCATCGACCGCTGCCACGCGGCGACGTCAGGATCGGCCATGATCGTCAGCGACTGCTGCATGTACAGGCGTCCGCTCGGCGTCGCGAAGAACGCCTTGATGTCGCGACACTGGGCGACGTCGAAGCGGCGCGCATAGGCACGCGCCATCGCATCGAACATGCCCGGCATGCCGTCGCGCATCAACGTCAGCGTGCGAGTCTGCTGCTGGTTCATGAAGGCGGCAAACTGCGCCTGCATCTGCGGATTTTTAGCCATTGCGCTGCTGAACATCGGGCTCTGCGCCATGCCCTGCTGGAGATTGCCCAACATCGGCGCGATCATGCCCTCGATCATCCGCGCGCGCGATTCGGGCGGCATCAAGACGTCGATCAATTCGCGCGCTGCTGCGAGTCGGGCCGGATCAGGGGCCGCGGCGGCAACAGGCGGTGCCTGCGCATGCGCCGCCGACGGGACTACCGCACCCGCCAGCAACACCGCCCCAAGAAACCCGAGCCTCATGCCGCGACCTTCGCGTTCGCAGCCTTGGTCTTGAGATATTTGTGCATCGTCGCCGCCACGTCGCGGCCGTCGCGGATCGCCCACACGACCAGGCTTGCGCCGCGGACGATGTCGCCCGCTGCGAACACGCCGTCGAGGCTGGTCATCAGCGTCTTGCCATCGACCAGCACGGTACCCCAGCGGCTTACCCCCAGTTCGGGCGTCGCGAACAAGGTCGGCAGGTCCTCGGCATCGAAGCCCAGCGCCTTGATGACCAGGTCGGCATCGACCGAATAGTCACCGGCAGGATCGGGTTCGGGCGTGCGGCGACCGCTCGCATCGGCTGCGCCCAGACGCATCTTGCGCACCTTGACGCTCGACACGCTCTCGCCGCCGTCGAAGCTCTGCGGGCCCGACAACCAAACGAATTCGACGCCCTCCTCCTCGGCATTGGCGACTTCGCGCTGCGACCCGGGCATGTTCGCGCGGTCGCGGCGATAGAGGCATTTCACCGACTTGGCGCCCTGGCGGATCGCGGTGCGGACACAGTCCATCGCGGTATCGCCGCCGCCGATCACGACGACGTCCTTGCCCTCGGCATTCAGGCTGCCGTCGTCAAACGCGGGGACCGCATCACCGAAACCCTTGCGGTTCGACGCGACGAGGAAGTCGAGCGCCGCCACCACGCCATTGGAACCGCCACCGGGCAGGTCCATCGCGCGCGCCTTGTACACGCCGGTCGCGATCAGGATCGCGTCGTGGCGCTGCCTCAGCTCGTCGAGGCTGGCGTCGTCACCGACCGCAAAGCCTTCGTGGAACACGATGCCCGCGGTCTTCAGTCGCTCGACCCGACGCATGACAATCGGCTTTTCGAGCTTGAACCCGGGAATGCCATAAGTGAGCAGGCCGCCCGCGCGGTCGTAACGATCATAGACGTGCACGTCATAGCCGTGGCCGCGCAGATATTCGGCGGCGCTCAGCCCGGCAGGCCCTGCCCCGATCACGCCGACCGACTGGCCGCGAGACTTGCCGGGGACCAGCGGCTCGACCCAGCCATTCTCCCAGGCGGTGTCGGTGATGAACTTCTCGACCGAGCCGATCGTGACCGCGCCGTGGCCCGTGAACTCGATGACGCAATTACCCTCGCACAGCCGGTCCTGCGGACAGATGCGACCGCAGATCTCGGGCATGGTCGAGGTCGCGTTGCTGAGCTCATACGCCTCGCGAAGCCGGCCCTCAGCGGTCAGGCGCAGCCAGTCGGGGATATGATTGTGG
>NZ_JPJC01000257.1:0-6650 GCF_000733135.1 Sphingomonas sp. FUKUSWIS1 | reverse complement strand
CGCCCCGCCTGCTCCTCGGCGGGTTCGACTGCATAGCGCGCGGCGATCTCGCGGAAATCGTCCGCGCGTTCCACCGCATTACGCTTGTCGGGATAGGATTGCTCCCGCCCGACGAATTTGAGCATCGAATCGTTCGCCATTTATGCCTCCGACAATCGCGTTATTGCGTCGTCGAAGGTTTGTCACGGCAAAAACGCCTATTATGTCAGCTAAACTGACCTATATATTACGCCAAATCTCGCAGGTCGGGGGATATATTCACAAATCTCACGGAATATATCCCGACTCGGACCTATTTCGATAGGAGCCATACCAGCGCGGCGGAGCCCGCGGCGATGCGATACCATGCAAACGGCACAAACCCGTGCTTGGTGACGATTCCGACGAACCATTTGACCACCAGCAACGCGACGACGAACGAAACGAGCGCGCCGATCGCGATCGACAGCAGGCCGACACCCTCGCCGCTGGTCAGCGCCGCATGGTTCTTCATCAGTTCGAGCCCGCTCGCCCCCAGCATCGTGGGGATGGCGAGGAAGAAGCTGAACTCGGCGGCGGTGCGCCGCTCGACGCCGAGTGCCAGCGCCCCGAGGATCGTTGCGCCCGAGCGGCTGACGCCAGGGATCATCGCGAGGCACTGGAGCAGGCCGATCCCGACGACGGTGCGCAGCGGGATGTCAGCGACACCGCTTATGTCGCTGCGCGGTGCGAACCGCTCGACCGCTAGAATGGCGAAGCCGCCAACGACCAGCGCGATCGCGACCACCTCGGCATTGCCGAGCAGCGCCTCGATATAATGGTGCAGCGCCAGCCCGATCACCGCGGCAGGGATGAAGGCGACCACCAGATTGCGCAGAAACAGCCAGGATTTCGGCTCGCGGCGAATGAGGCCCATGCCCACCGCCCAGAAGGTCCGCCAGTACAGGACCACGATCGCAAGGATCGCGCCGAGCTGGATGACGACGTTGAACACCTCCCAGCGCCCCGCATCATAGCCGAGCAGCCGCGTCGCGAGGATGAGATGGCCTGTCGACGAGACCGGCAGGAATTCGGTGATCCCCTCGACGATGCCGAGAAGGATGACGGTAAGAAGTTCGGACACGCAAAAGCTCCCGCAGCGCGGTGAATCAGGACTGGTCGATCAGTGTCGATGGCGGCTGGACCCGCATCGGGATCAGACCACGTGGGTCGCCGAATGCGTGTCCACCTGGGTGTCGGCCCGAGTTGCGGCACGGCGACCGAACCGCCCAGCCTTGCGGAAACGGACGAGCCAGCCCGGCGCGACCGTCGACATCGGCGTCGCCTCGATCCCCATCGCCTTCAGCCCGTCGACCCCGGTGACGATATTGTCGCTCTGCAGCATCCGCCACTGATCCTGGGTGATCGGCGCGCCTGGAAGGAACCCGGCCTTGGCGATCAGTGCCCCGGCAAAATCGGGCAATTCGACGATCGACGGTTCGCGGCCGATTGCGGCGGCGATCCAGCGGATCAGGTTGCCCATGGTGATGACGTCCGGCCCGCCAATCTCCAGCGTCTTGCCGCCGAACGTCTCGGGAGCCGAGGCCGCGGCGACGATCGCGTCCGCGACGTTGCCGACGAACACGGGCTGGAACTTGGCTCCAGCGCGCAGCACGGGCACGACCGGCGCCTTGGCGATCATTCCGGCGAAGCGGTTCACGAACTGATCCTCCTGCCCGAAGATGATCGACGGCCGCAGGATCGTCGCGTTGGGGAAGGCCGCGCGGACCGCCGCCTCGCCCTCGCCCTTCGACTTGCCATAGGCCGAGTCCGATGCGGCGTCCGCACCGATCGCCGAGACATGGACCAGCGCGCCGACCCCCGCCTTGGCGGCTGCCTCCGCCACGGTCCGCGCGCCGAGCGCCTGGACGCCGTGGAAATCACCCGCCAGCACCCCGACCAGGTTCACGACGATGTCCGCACCCTGCACCGCCTGCGCGATCGTCGCGGGCTTGGTCACGTCGGCGCCGACAAATTGCGTCTGCCCGAGCCCGCCAAGTGGCTTGAGAAAAAACGCCTGCCGCGGATCGCGCTGTGCGATCCGGACCCGCGCACCCGACGCCAGCAGCGCCTGCGCGACATAGCGGCCGACGAAACCTCCGCCCCCGATCAGCGTCACCAGTCTGTCGTTCATCGCCCGTCCGTCCAATTCTTTATGCCTGCCCGCCCTTTGCCCCAGCAAGAGGGTTGTTGACAAGCATCGCAACCCTCCACTAGAGGCGCCCTCCTACCCCGTGCCCGGATGGCGGAATTGGTAGACGCACCAGCTTCAGGTGCTGGCGATCGCAAGGTCGTGGAGGTTCGAGTCCTCTTCCGGGCACCATTCTCACCAGGTGGGTGAGACGACGGTCAGCGCCTAAGGCGATCCGTCGGGCGGCCGATCGGCAATGCCCCAAGCAATCAGATCTTAGCTCACACACTACCGACCACCTCGGCAACCGAAGCCCGGTCCGCCCCCGTCAGATCAGCGCTCCAGCGCTAGGCCTGCTGCCCGGGTTCGATGCACTGCGGCACACGCGTCCGGCTTCAGCCGGCCGACCTCAGCCACACGCCGCCCCAGACTTCGGAAGGACCGTCAAAGACAGTGACGGGTTCGGGTCGACCGTCCTTCCTCCGCAGTAGCATTCAGGTCCATGGTATCGGTCCCATATTCATTCCACGGATCAATCAGGCCTGATCTGCATCATAGTTAATGAAGATATCGGACATTATCCCCTATAGTAAGTGTCTGCCCAGACCACTTCCCGATCTTCCTCGAGACTGCATCCAAGCCGGGAAAATTGCGTCTTGATACCGTGCGGCACGGCTTTTGGAAGAAAATGCATAGCAAATGGCATAATAGGTTCAAATCGGATGTTGATTATAGGGTGCTATAGGCGTAGGCGTCGATCAAAGACTGGAGCATATCATGTCCGAAGACATTATTGAGCTGAACGCTGTTGAATTGGCGACCGAACTGACGATCGCGTGGCTGACAAACCCCAATACGCGCACGTCCGCCGAAGAGGTTCCGTCGTTCCTCGGCAAGATGCACGACACCGTGTCTGCATTGCTGGGCACGTCGACGGAGGAGCCCGTGGTCGAGCCCGTCGCCGAATACACCCCGGCAGTCTCGGTCCGGAAATCGCTGGCATCGAAAGATCACATCATCTCGATGATCGACGGCAAGCCGTACAAGACACTGCGCCGTCACCTGGCGACGCACGGCATGACGCCGATCGAATATCGCGAACGCTACGGGCTGAAGCCGGACTATCCAATGGTCGCCGAGACCTATTCGGAAAGCCGCCGTGCCATGGCCAAGAAGATCGGTCTCGGTCGCAAGCCCGGCGCCCGCAAGACCGAAGCCCCGGCTGCCGCGCCGCAGCGCAAGCGCAAGGTCGAGGCTGTCGCCGAATAATCGACGCAGGCCGACCGATCTGAGCGCCTGCAGGGGCCGGTGGTTCGCCACCGGCCCCTTTTCGCATTAGGCAGGGCGCACGCGCCGTTGCCGCCCCTCACCACCCCGGCGGACACCGGCCGGGTCGTCACGCCGGGCTAGCTGCCGAAACGACCCCGACGGTAGAGCAGGGTGATCGCGACGCGCCGGTTGCGCGGATCGCTCGGGTTCTTGACGATCAGCGGCTCGCGGTCCGCGACACCCTCGATCCGTTCGAAGCGCGCCTCGGGCGTGCCGCCGGCGAGCAGCCGCCGTCGTGTCGCCTCGGCGCGGCCCGACGAGAGCATCCAGTTGTTCATCGCGCGCGGATCGCCATAGGGCACGCTGTCGGTGTGCCCGCGGATCATGATCGGGTTGGCCGACCCGGCGATCGATCCCGCGATCATCCCGATCAGATCGCCTGCCCTGGCATCGAGCGCCGTCGTGCCCAGCGCGAACATCGAATAATCGGCATCGTCGATCAGGTCGATGCGCATCCCGTCCTGCGTCGGCACGAAGCGGATGTGGCTCGCGAGACGCGACAGGTTCTTCGACTGTTCGATCTGGCGGAGCACCTTGCGGCGCATCGCGTCGAAATTGCGGCGATCCTCCGCATTCAGCGCGTCGAGCCCCTTCTTGTTGCCCTTGGGTCCGGTGCCGGTGTCCGCGCCGCCCGCGCCCGCATTCGGAATGGCGATCTGCGGCAGGCTGGTCTGCCCCGCTTGCGGACCGATCTTGTTCTTCGACAGGATCGATTCGCCACCGAGCAGCGCACCGCCGCCGATCCCCAGCGTGTGCGTGTCGATCAGCGTCGGCGCGAAATAGTCGGCAATGCCCTTGCGCTGTTTCTCGGTCGTCGCGCCGAGGATCCACAGCAGCAGGAAGAACGCCATCATCGCGGTCACGAAATCGGCATAGGCGACCTTCCAGGCACCGCCATGATGGCCGCCATGGCCCTCGATATAGACCTTCTTGACGATGATCTTGGGCGGCTGGTTCGCCCCGTGCGGCGCGCGTGCCATCCTACTTCCCGCGCAGCCCGTCAAAGACTTCGGCGAAGCCCGGCTGGTTGCGATGCGCGATCCCCGAGCGCGCCGCCTCGATCACCAGCGGCTGCGGATGGCCGTGGAGCGAGGCGATGATGATCTGCTTCACCACGCCGTAGATCGAGGCGTCCGCGTCGAGCACCTGCTTCAGCCGGTTCGCGAGCGGCGCGACCATGCCATAGGCCAGCAGCACGCCCATGAACGTGCCGACCAGCGCCGACCCGATCATCGAGCCGAGCACCGACGGCGGCTTGTCGATCGATCCCATCGTCTTCACCACGCCGAGCACCGCCGCGACGATGCCGAGCGCGGGCAGCGCGTCGGCGAGGCTGGTCAGCGTGCCGTGCGCGCTTTCCTCCTCGTGATGATGCGTCTTGATCGACTGGTCCATCACCTCCTCGACCGCGTGCACGTCGAGCGTACCGCTCGACACCACGACGAGGCGCAGCGTGTCGGCGATCAGGTTGATCAGCGCGTGGTTCTTCAGCAGCTTGGGGTATTCGGCGAACACCGCGGAGGAATTGGGATCCTCGACATGCGGCTCGAGCGCGATCGGCCCGTCGACGCGCAACATCTTCATCAGCTTGCTGACGAGGAAGATGACGTCGAGATAATCCTGCTTCTTGTATTTCGGGCCCTTGAACACCTTCATCAGCCCGCCGCCGAGACCTTTGAGCTCCTTGCCCGAATTGCCGATGATCAGCGCGCCGGCGGCGGCACCGCCGATGATGAGCATCTCGTGCGGGATCGCCTCAAGCACGGGGCCGAGCGCCCCGCCGGTGAACGCAAAGCCGCCGAACACCATGACGAGCAAAACGACGATGCCGATAATCGGAAACATGGTGCTGGAAATTCCCCCAAAGCCCGGAACGCCGGCCCTGTCACCGGAAGATTAACCGGATTTCGTAGCCATCCGGTTACCGGACCCGCCCGATCCGTCCTATAAATGCGCTCAGCGAAGATAATCGAACAGCGACAGCGCGCTGAGCTTCGAGAAGCTCGCCTGAGTCGCCGACAGGATCGTCATCGTCTTCTGCAATTCGGTGATCGCCGTCGTGATGTCGGTGCCCTCGATCGACTGGCGGGTATCCTCGCGGTCGACCGCGACGTCCTTCAGCCGGGCGGTTTCCAGATCGACCCGCGACGCGCGCGCACCGAGCGACGCCTGGATCGACGACACCTGTTCCGACGCCGCCGACAGATCGTCGAGCGCGGTATCGAGCGAGGCGGGATCGTAGCTTTCGGCCTGGAGCGCGGTCGCGATCGCGCTCAATACCGCCAGCGTGTCCTTGCCGTCGGCGCGCAGCACGCGCGACGCCGATTCGTTCGCCTGGACGCTTGCGCCGTCGCCGACCGGGATCGGCGAGACGCTGGTCGCGGCCAGCGCATAGCTGCCATCGGCCTGCTTCACCGCCGCGGGCCCGCCGTCCGCGCCGCCGAAGATCGGCTGGCCACGCAGGTCCTTCACGTTCGCGAGACTCGCGATCGTATCGACGATCCCCGCAATTTCGACGCCGATCGCCTTGCGCGCATCGCCGCTCAGCGTGCCATTGCGCGCCTGCACCGTGAGTTCGGACACGCGCTGCAACTGCGCGGTGATCGCGCTGAGCGTGGTATCCGACTGTTTCAGCACCGATGCGGCGGTCGTCAGGTTCGCGGCATAGGCCTTGTCGTCGACGGCATCCCGCGCGAGCCCCGCCAGCCGCTGATAGGCGGCGCTGTCGGACGAGGGCGCGGTGAATTTCTTGGTGGTCGAGATCTGCGTCTGCAATGCGTCCGCCTGCTTCGACAGCGCATTCATCGCCTTGGCCGAGCGGTCGTAGAACAGGCTGGTCGCGATCTGCATAAGGCCTACCGGATCTCGAGGATGGTCTGGAGGATGTCGCGCGCGGTCTGGATGACGCGGCTCGACGCCTGATAGGCCTGCTGGAAGCGGAGCAGGTCGACCGCCTCGCTGTCGAGGTCGACACCGCTGCCCGAATCGCGTGCGGTCACCGCGCCGTCGCGGATCGCGCCCTGCGCATCGCCGACCAGCCTGCGCTGTTCGAGCGACGCCGCGTTGCTCGTGATCATGTTGGTCAGCCGCTGTTCGCCGCCCGTCGTCGGGTCGCGCGTCGCAAGCAGTGCGGTCAGGTTCGACGCATCGCGCGCGCCGCCGGTCGCGCCCG
>NZ_JPJC01000256.1:0-1827 GCF_000733135.1 Sphingomonas sp. FUKUSWIS1 | reverse complement strand
GGCGGGCGAGATCAGGAGCAGGGCGACCCCCGCCGCCAGATGCCAGCGATAGCGCGGCACGACATCCGCGATCGACAGCCCGTCGCGATCCCTGTTCTGCGGGCTCCAGCCCGAGGGCTGGCCGCGGAAGATGCTGATCAGGTCCATCGTCTGCGTCAGCATGATGACCGGCGCGGACAGCATCGACAGCGGGATCTCGGCAATGGCTGACGCGATGATCGCCCGCGCCCCCCCGAACGCCGCGCGCCGGCTCCGGTCGGACACCGCCCAGATGATCCCGAGCAATTTGGGGCCGAACAGCAGGATGACCGTCAGCGCCAGCACGCGCGCCGAGGTCGTCGCCTCGACCAGCTTGCTTTCGCCGGCAAAGGCCTGCGCGATGGTCGTCAGGATCAGGACCAGCCAGGCGGGCGACGTCATGTACGCCGACGCCCCGATCGCGAGCTGCAGCCGGTTGACCGGATGGAACCCGTCCGACCCGAGCAGCTTCAGATGCTGGATATTGCCCTGCGCCCAGCGCCGGTCGCGCACCGCCATGTCGATCAGCGTCGGGGGAAACTCCTCATAGCTGTCGTCGATCATGATCAGGTGGACCGCCCAGCCGCGCCGCCGCAGCAAGGCGGCCTCGACCATGTCGTGGCTCATGATCGCGCCGCCGAACGGCGGGCCGCCAGGCAGCACGGGCAGGCCGCAGCTTTCGGCAAAGGCCCGGGTGCGGATGATCGCATTATGCCCCCAGAAGCTCGCCTCCGACCCCGACCACCAGACCAGACCGGCGGTCGAGATCGGGCCGTAGAGCCGGCTGTTGAACTGCATCCAGCGCTGGAACAGCGTGGTCGCGCCGCGGATCGTCGGCACCGTCTGCAACAGGCCGACCGAGGGGCGGCGCTCCATCACCTGCGCCATGCCGATCATCGCGTCGCCGCTCATCAGGCTGTCCGCGTCGAGCACCAGCATGTGATCATAGCCGCCGCCGAAGCGCCGGACCCAGTCGGCGACATTGCCCGGCTTGCGCGCGACATTGTCGGTCCGGCGGCGATAATAGAGCGGGACGCGCGATCCAGGTGCGAGCACCTCCCAGGCCGCGACCTCCTGTGCGCCCGACTCTTCGCCCGAATCGCTCAGCACGAAGAAGGCGAAGCTCCCCGCCTCGCCCGCAGCCTCGATCGCGTGTATCATCCGCGCGATCCGGCCAAATACCGCGTCGACATCCTCGTTATGGACCGGGATCAGCACCGCGGTCTGCCCGGTCAGCGGCTGGCGGTTCTGCGGCACCGGCACGAAGCCGGGATGCATCCGCGTCATCAGCAGGACGAACCCGATCAGCGCGTTGAGAAACCCGAACGCGATCCACGCGAAGAGCGGGAAGAACAGCACGAGCAGCGCGACGTCCCACAGATCGATGCCGTCGCCGAGCAGCGAATCCTGGACCGCCGCGGAGGCGGTGGTGGCGAGCAGCATCGTCAGCAGGAACAGGAGCAGTCGCCGCGACGACATGCCCTCGGGCGAGGTCAGCGTGTCCGAGCCGTTCGACGGTCCGGCCAGCGGGTCGGGCGTCGGCCCGCCGCCGGTGCCGCGCGCCCGGAAATTCTGCAGCGGCATGTCGATCGGGACGTCGGCGGGCAATCGTGCCGGAAGTGCGGGATGACCGGGGCGGCCCGGGCTGTCCACGGTCATGGCTCAACCCACCTGCGTCAGCACGGTTTCGCTGAGCGACTGCCCGCCGCGCTTCAGGAACAGCCGGACATCGGCCAGGACGCCGCGTTCGGGGGCGACATCGAGCGTGACGCGCCAGCGGTTCGGCTGGCCGACGACCGGATAGGCGGC
>NZ_JPJC01000255.1:5875-16379 GCF_000733135.1 Sphingomonas sp. FUKUSWIS1 | reverse complement strand
CCCGCCTGCATCACGCTTTCGTGCCCGCCGCTGTCGAGATGCGCCATTTCGCCGGTCAGGATGAAGCTGACCGTCTCGAACCCGCGATGCGGATGCGGCCCGAACGGCAGGCCGTTGTTACCGGGCGCATAGGTCTGCGGGCCATGATGGTTGAGGAACAGGAACGGATCGACCTGCGGCAACTGCGGCCCCGGCAGCGGGCGCCGCGTGACGAGATCGGCGATGTCGTCACGCTGGGCGGGATAGGTCCGCAGCACGCGCCGCATCTCAGTTCGCCTCGCGCACAGCCGAGGCCGGACGCGCGATCTCCGCCAGCAGGGCGTCGATACCGCTCAACAGAAACTCGAGCGTCGACTTGTCGCTCAGCCGCCCGTCGGCGATCTTCTCGTGCACCGCCCCGATCACCGACTGCGGCCGCAGCAGCGTGCGCGCGCCGATCGACGCCAGCGTCTCGTTCAGCTGCGCCTGCGCGCGCGCGCCGCCGACCGCACCGGGCGACGAGGTCAGTGTGAACACCGGCTTCCCCGTCAGCGTCGCCTTGCCGTAAGGCCGCGAAGCCCAGTCGAGCGCGTTTTTCAGCACGCCGGGCATGCCGTGATTATATTCGGGCGACGCGATCACGATCCCGTCCGCCTCGCCAATCGCGGCCCGCAGCGCGGCGACCGCCTCGGGTGGCGTGTCGGTATCGGCATCCTGATCGTACATCGGGATCGCGTTGAGCGGGAAGATCCGCAGTGTCGCCTTGTCCCCCAGCGCGTCGGCGAGCGAATTGAGGATCGCGGCGTTGAACGACTGGCGGCGCAGGCTGCCGGAAATACCGAGAAGGACGGGCATGCAGAAATCTCCTGTTGTCACGCGCGAGCGCCGGGCGACGGCGGCGCGCAAGATCTTGGTATCCAGATAGGCGACGGCACCGGCGCCCACCAGCGCAGGGTCGGCAACGCTGTGTTGCCCGGTTGGACGGCGATCAGGTCCAGTAGAGGATCCGCGCCTCGGGCAGGCGCGCCGCGATCTCGTCGGCAAAGAAGGCGCGCAACGCCCGCATCGTGTCCGCGTCATAGACATATTTGACCGAGCCGAACTTGGTGCGCTTCTCGGTGCGGTTCGCCATGCCGAGATCGAGCGAGGAGCCGGGATACCAAGTCTGGAGCACCGCCTTGGACCCGGGTGTGTAGCGATGCGTGATCAGCTCCATCGTGAGGTCCGGGATATCGCCGAGCACCTGTCCCGCCTGCGCAATCAGCTCGGCATAGGCGTCGCGCCATCCTTCGGCGGCAATGATCGGTGCGATCGTCAGCCCGACCTTGTACCCCGCATCCGCCATCCGGCGCAGCGCGACCAGCCGGGCCGCGACCGGACTCGTGCCGCCCTCGAACCGCGCATAGCCCGCCGGGTTGATCGAGGCGCGCATCCGCGTCCGCCCCGCGTGATCGAGCGCGAGCAGCGGCTCGACCGCGTCGAACTTCGTCGTGAAGCGCAGCTGCACGTCCGCCTCCCACGCGCCGAAATGCGCGATCAGCGCGGACAGCGACCCCGTGACGTGATCGATCGCGAGCGGATCGGTGTAACAGGACGCCTCGAACGTCGTGCCCTCGTGCGCGCGCGTGGCGGAGCGCGACGTGACCGTCCCCTGGCCGAGATGCGCGGGAAGCTCGGCAAGGATTTCCGGCAGGTTCGCATAGACCCGCGTGATCGGCGGCCCCTTCAGAGACCCCGCGAGATAGCAATAGCCGCAATGCGCAGGGCACCCTTCGGCCAGATCGATTCGCCAGTCGGCGCTCGGCGCGATCGGCTGCAACCGGCGTTTCGACGGCGGGGCGACGACGAGCGCCAGCGTCGCCTTCGCCTGTGCATATTGCTGCCGGGGATCGTCTGGCAGGTCGAGGCGAAGACGATCGCTGGGCAGGGTCGTCACCGCCACGTCCAGCGCCCGTGCGCGCGCGACGATCTGTTCACCATGGTCCCAGAGGAGCGACGACGGCGTCGCGAGGAGGCGCCGCGGCACCCAGAGGCGGGAGGAAGAGGGCGACACCATCGCACCATAACGCCCGCCCGACGACAAGCGTTGCGGCTATTTGACCGGCCGCTTCTCGAGTTTGCGCGCGAGCGTCCGCCGGTGCATCCCGAGCTGCCGCGCAGTCTCCGAGATGTTGAACCCGGTTTCCGCGAGCGTCGCGTGGATCCGCTCCCATTCGAGCGTCTTGATCGTCGCGCGGCGTTCGGTCACCGCGGTGTCGACCTTGCCCTCGGTCCGGTCGAACGCCGCCTCGATGTCGTCGGTGTTCGACGGCTTGACCAGATAATGCGAGGCGCCGAGCTTGATCGCCTCGACCGCGGTCGCGATGCTCGCAAAGCCGGTCAGAACGACGACGAGGATATCGGGGTCATGCGCGTGTAGCGTCTGGACACAGACCAGCCCCGACGCGCCGCCGAGCTTCAAGTCGACCACCGCATATTGCGGCACGTCGTCGGCGAGCAGCACGACCAGATCCTCATGGCTCGCCGCAAGCCGGACCGCATAGCCGCGCCGCTCGAACGAGCGTTTCAGTGTGCGCGCAAACGTCTCGTCGTCCTCGACTATCACGAGGCGCTTGACCGGGGGGATATCGGGCTCGCTCATTCGTCACGCTCCAGGGCGATCGCCGCCAGCGGCAGCATCAACGTCACTTCCGCACCACCCGTCTCGCGATTGGCGACCGCCACGCTGCCCCCCAGCTTGCGCATTGCATTGACCGCGAGGAACAGGCCGAGGCCATGGCCGGGATCGCGCTTGCTCGACTGATAGGGCTTGCCGAAGCTCGCCAGCTTGTCGCGCGTGAACCCCGGTCCGTGATCGCGGACGATCAACGCCAGATGATCGCCCGACCGCTCGCCCGAAAACCCGACCCAGGCGGGCGATGCTTCGGCGGCATTGTCGAGCACGTTGGCGATCACCTGCTTGAGCGCGGGATCCGAGACGATCAGCGGATCGTCGCCGAGCCGGCTGGTATAGTCGAACTCGACACCGGCGTGCAGCGCGCGCCAGTCCTCGACGATCGCGTCGAGGAAGACGTGGAGCGGCACGACCTCGGGCGCCTCGCCGCGCGCCTCGCCCGCCGCGAGCAGGATGTTGGTGACGATCGTCTTGCACCGCTGGACCTCGGCCTGCATCTCGCCGATCTCCTCGAGCATCCCGGCATCGGTGGCGAGCGCGGGCATCCGCTTCCAATCGTTGAGGATGACCGCTAGCGACGCGAGCGGCGTGCCGAGTTCGTGCGCGGCACCCGACGCGAGCAGGCCCATGCGGACGATATGATCCTCCTCCGCCGCCTGCTGGCGCAGATCCGCCAGATGCTCGTCACGGGCGCGCAGATTGCCCGTGATCCGCGTCATGAACAGTACCAGCAGCGTCGCGACGAGCAGGAAATTGAGCAGCGACCCGACCGTGTAGAGCGCGAAATACTCGCCCGCATAATCGGTCGGCAGGGCGAGCGGGCGATACCGGATCGTCAGCAGCGCGAAACACCCGCCCGTCACCCCGACGATCGCCCAGCTCGACCAGCGATCGAGCAGCACCGCGCCCAGCACGACCTGCAACAGGTACAGCGCGATGAACGGGTTGGTCGCGCCGCCACTGAGGTAGAGCTGGACGGTCAGCAATCCGACGTCGAGCAGCATCGCGAGCAGCAGCTGCGCATTCGCCCCGCGCTGCCAGCCATAGAGCCGCATGCTCGCGAGGTTGAGCGCGACCGACGCCGCCATCGCCATCAACATCGGCACCAGCGGCAGGTCGATCCCCAACAGGAAGCGGACCGTCAGCACGGTGACCAGCTGTCCCGCCACCGCGATCCAGCGCAGCGTGACCAGCTGCCGCATGTTCGCGTTGCCCGCGGCATCGGTATCCGCGCGCGCACGGCTGACCCAGGCCTGCCACCGCGAGGAATCCATCGCCAATCTCATCGTGTCGTGCGCCGTCACGCGGTCCATCTCTCCTGCGACGCGCTCAACGCGCGACGTCGCCGGTCAGCGCTTATCACGACGACGATCGTGGCGCACGAACACGACGAAGCCGATCACCGTCATCGCGGCGAGGCCGAACCATGTCAGCATGTAGACAAGATGATTGTTCGGAAACGCGATGACGGTCTGGCCGCCGACCGGTGCGCCGTCCCCGACCTTGTCCGCGTCGATGAAATAGGGCGCCGTGCGGCCAAGGCCGTGCGCACTGGCGATCGCAGCGACGTCACGCGAATACCAGTTGTCGGTCGCGGGATCATTCTTGCGCAGGAAGCCGCCACCAGGTTCGGTAATCCGTAGATAGCCCGTCACGGTGACCGTCCCGATCGGCCGCGCATAGGCGCCGCGCTGTTCGGGCGAGACATAGCCGCGGTTGACGAGAACATCGAAGCCCTGCGCGGTCCGCAGCGGCGTCATCACCCAGTATCCGCTGCCGAGCGCCGTGGCGGCGCGGACCAGCGTCGTGCGGTCATGCGCGAAGACGCCGCTCACCCGAATCCGGCGATACGCATCGCTGCTCGCCGTGATCGCTGGCCAGTATGCCGGGCCGGGTGGCGCGACCGGTGCGGCCTGCGACCGCGCGGCCACCTGCCGGATCAGGTCGAGCTTCCAGACACGCCGCTCGACCTGCCACACACCCAGCGCGCAGAACCCGGCGAACAGCAGCAGCGCGATGAAGCCCGCCACCCAGATCGCCGGCCGCGGCCGGGCATGCCCTGTCATCACATATCTACCGCGGCCTGCATCGGCATCATGTTGGTGTTCAGATGATACATGACCCAGATCGACCCGCTGAGCGTGATCACGACGAGGATGATCGTGAAGATCAGCGCCATCATCGTCCAGCCATTCTCGGACTTTCCGTTCATGTGCAGGAAGTAGATCATGTGGACGACGATCTGGATCACCGCGAACAGCATGATCACCAGTGCGGCGGTCGACGGATCCTTGAACGCGCCGGTCATCACGGCCCAGAACGGGATCGCGGTCAGGATGACCGAGAGGAAGAACCCCTTGAGGTAGCTCTTGCGCGTCCCGTGCGACGCGTGGTCGTCGCCATGCCCATGATCGTCATGGGCGTGGTCGGCATGCGCGTCGTGCGCGGTGGCGGGGCGGTCGGTCATCGCAGCGAACCCATCAGATAGACGAAGGTGAAGACGCCGATCCAGATGACGTCGAGGAAATGCCAGAACATGCTGAGGCACATCAAGCGGCGCTTGTTCGCGGCGATCAGGCCGTGCTTCTGCACCTGCACCATCAGCGTGACGAGCCAGATGAAGCCCATCGTCACGTGCAGGCCGTGCGTGCCGACCAGCGTGAAGAAGGACGACAGGAACGCGCTGCGCGTCGGACCCGCGCCCTCATGGATGAGGGTGGCGAACTCGTACATTTCGATCGACAGGAAGGCGAGGCCGAACAGCCCGGTAAAGGCCAGCCACATCTGCATGATGCGCTGACGCCCTTCCTCCATCGACAGCATCGCGAAACCATAGGTGATCGACGAGAACAGCAGCATCGCAGTGTTCACCGCGACGAGCGGCAGCTCGAAGATCTCCTTGGGCGTCGGTCCGCCGGCATAGCTGGTGCCGAGCACGCCGTAAGCCGCGAACAGCACCGCGAAGATGAGGCAATCGCTCATCAGGTACATCCAGAAGCCCAGCATCGTGCTGCTGCCCTCGGGATGGTGATGCTCTTCGAGCTGGTAGAACGAGAGGGGCTCACCCTTCTCGTCCAGACCGTCCTTCTTCAATGATACCGAAGACATCGCGTCAGGCTCCCTGGGTCGCGAGCATGCGGGTGCGCGCGTCCTCGCTGGCGATCACGTCCTCGACCGGGATGTAGAAGTCGCGCTTGTAGTTGAAGGTGTGGAAGATCGTCGTGGCGAAGATCCCGACCAGCGTCAGACCCGCGAGCCACCACATGTACCAGATCATCGCGAAGCCGAAGGCGATGCTGAGCACGCCCAGCACGACGCCGGTACCCGTGTTGCTCGGCATGTGGATCGCGCGGAAGCCGCTGACCGGCCGCTGATGCTTGCGGTCCTTCATGTCGTACCAGGCGTCCAGGTCATGGACGACGGGCGTGAACGCGAAGTTATAGTCAGGCGGCGGTGACGAGGTTGCCCATTCGAGCGTCCGGCCACCCCAGGGATCGCCGGTGTGATCGGCGAGCGCCTCGCGGTTGCGGATGCTGACGAAGATCTGGATCAGGAAGGCAGCGATGCCGACCGCGACCAGTGCTGCACCAAAGGCGGCGATGACGAACCAGATCTGCAGGTTCGGATCGTCGAAATAGCGCATGCGGCGAGTCACGCCCATCAGGCCAAGCACATAGAGCGGCATGAAGGCGAAGTAGAAGCCCGACACCCAGCACCAGAACGAGACCTTGCCCCACTTCTCGTCCAGCTTGAAGCCGAACGCCTTCGGGAACCAGTAGTTGATCCCTGCGAACATGCCGAACAGCGTGCCACCGATGATCACGTTATGGAAATGCGCGACCAGGAACAGCGAGTTGTGCAGGACGAAGTCGGCCGGCGGCACCGCGAGCAGGACGCCGGTCATACCGCCGATCGTGAAGGTCACCATGAAGGCGATCGTCCACATCATCGGCAATTCGAACCGGATCCGCCCCTTGTACATGGTGAACAGCCAGTTGAAGATCTTGGCCCCGGTCGGGATCGAGATGATCATCGTGGTGATGCCGAAGAACGAGTTGACGCTCGCCCCCGACCCCATGGTGAAGAAGTGGTGCAGCCAGACGAGATACGACAGGATCGTGATGACGAGCGTCGCATAGACCATCGAGCTGTAGCCGAAGAGGCGCTTGCCCGAGAAGGTCGAGGTGACTTCCGAGAAGATGCCGAATGCCGGCAGGACCAGGATGTAGACCTCGGGGTGACCCCAGATCCAGATCAGGTTGACGTACATCATCGGGTTGCCGCCCGCGTCGTTCGTGAAGAACGCGGTACCGATGTAACGGTCGAGCGACAGCATCGCGAGCACCGCGGTCAGCACCGGGAAGGCGGCGACGATCAGGATGTTGGTGCACAGCGCGGTCCAGGTGAAGATCGGCATCTTCATCATGCCCATGCCGGGCGCACGCATCTTGACGATGGTCGCGACCAGATTGACGCCGGACAGCAACGTTCCGATGCCCGCGATCTGGAGCGCCCAGATATAATAATCGACCCCGACATCAGGCGAATAGGCGATCCCCGACAGCGGCGGCATCGCGAGCCAGCCGGTCCGAGCGAACTCGCCGATGAACAGCGACATCATGACGATCACGGCACCCGCCGCGGTCATCCAGAAGCTGAAATTGTTCAGGAACGGGAAGGACACGTCGCGCGCACCGATCTGGAGCGGGACGACATAGTTCATCAGCCCCGTGACCATCGGCATCGCCACGAAGAAGATCATGATCACGCCGTGCGCGGTGAAGACCTGGTCATAGTGATGCGCGTTGAGATAGCCTTCGCTACCCCCGAACGCCATCGCCTGCTGCAGGCGCATCATGATCGCGTCAGAGAAGCCGCGCAGCAGCATGACGATCGCGAGGATCATGTACATGATCCCGATCTTCTTGTGGTCGACGCTGGTGAACCACTGGTTCCACAGATAGCCCCACACCTTGAAATAGGTGAGCGCGGCCAGCAGCGCGGCGCCGCCGATCGCCACCATGCCGAACGTCGCGACGACGATCGGTTCATGCAGCGGCAGCGATTCCAGCGTCAGTCGGCCGAAGATCGTCTTCAATATGGAGTCTGACATGAGCTTTTCTCTAGCCGTTCGCGACGGGGCGCGAGCCCGGCATGGTTGAGGGGGTCAGCATGGTGTGATTGCGGTTGGCAGGCGAGCCGGGCGCGGCGTTGGCGCCGTCGCGTTTTATGTCGGCTGGCGCAGACCAGTGTTTCCCGCTCCCCTTTTCGTCGCCGTCCTTCATCAAGCCGCCCTCGGGTCGGGGGCCGGCGTCCTGCGGCCCGCTGCCGCCATTGACGCCGGGCATCGCCATGCCGTCATGCGGGTTCTTGCCCATCATGTCCGACATGCACGGCTTGCCGGGCTTCACGCACTGCTCGACGATCGCCTTGAACAGCGAGCTCTCGACACCGCCGAAATAGCGGACCGGCACCTTCTCGCTCGGCTTTTCGAGCTGCATGTAGTTGGCACGGTTCAGACCGCCGCCGCCGTTGCGGACCTTCGCGACCCAGGCATCGAAGCCCGCGTCGGACACGCCGTGGAAGCGGAAGCGCATTCCCGAAAAGCCCGCGCCGCTATAGTTGGACGAGAAGCCCTCGTAATTGCCGGGCTTGTTGATCACCGCGTGCAGCGTCGTCTCCATCCCGGGCATGGTGTAGATCATGCCGGCGAGCGCGGGGATGTAGAAGGCGTTCATCACCGAGGACGAGGTCATCTTGAACCGCAGCGGACGATCGACCGGCGCGGCCAGTTCGTTGACCGTGGCGATGCCGTATTCGGGATAGATGAACAGCCATTTCCAGTCGAGCGCGACGACCTGGACGTCGAGCGGCTTGCCGCCCGTGATCGTCTGCTGGTTGCCCGCGAGCTGCCCCACCGGCGTGTTCTCGCCGATATCGCCGCTCTGCGCGGAGATGCGGCCGAGCGGACGATAGGGATCGAGCAGATGCGTGCTGGTCCAGGTCAATGCGCCGAGCGCGATGATGATCAGCAGCGGCACGCCCCAGATCAGCAGCTCGAGCCCGACCGAGTGATCCCAGGTCGGCTCGTACTTCGCGCTCTTGTTCGCCTGCCGGTAATGATAAGCGAAAAACAGCGTCAGCGCGATCACCGGGACGATGATGATGAGCATCAGCCCGGTGGAGATGAGGACCAGGTCACGCTGCTGCACCGCAATATCGCCAGATGGCGACATCACGACCCAGTTGCATCCACTGATCAACAGCGCGGGCAGCAGGGCTGCTGCGCGTAAGAGCCAGGATCGGGGCCTGGAATTCGATAGCTCGGCGGTCATGTACTCGCCCCTACGCCGCTGTTAGATCATTCCATAGTGGACAATTTGTCCAATGGGCGCCGCACTGCAGCAAAGGCATGGCGCTCATGATGCGACAGAGATAGGTCTCTCGGTGTGACTCCGAAAGGCCCTGCCCGCAGTCGACGAAAAGGCGTATGATCGGTGCGCCGTCCGAAAAGGCCATTGGGCGGCGAGCCGCCTCACGGAAGCGAGTTTGAGAATGAGTGCACACGCCGCATCGACGTCTTTCGAAGACGATGCCCGCGATCTTCACGATCACGGGAAAAAGGTGTCGCCGGGCGAGATCGCGATCGGCGTCGTCATCGGACGCACGTCCGAATTTTTCGACTTTTTCGTCTATGCGATCGCCTCGGTCATCGTCTTCCCGACGCTGGTCTTCCCCTATGTCGACCGGCTGCAGGGGACGATCTACTCGTTCGCGGTCTTCGCGCTCGCCTTCATCGCGCGCCCGCTCGGGTCGGTGATCTTCATTGCGGTCGATCGGCTCTATGGCCGCAGCGCCAAGCTGACGATCGCGCTGTTCCTGCTCGGCACGGCGACCGTGGCAATGGGCTTCCTCCCCGGCTATGCGCAGGTCGGCAACTGGTCGGTCGTGCTGCTGTCGATCCTGCGTATCGCGCAGGGCATCGCGCTCGCGGGCGCCTGGGATGGTCTCGCCTCGCTGCTCTCGCTCAACGCGCCCGAGGGTCGCCGCGGCTGGTACGCGATGCTGCCACAGCTCGGCGCGCCGTTCGGCCTGCTGGTGGCCAGCGGCCTGTTCGCCTTCTTCGTCGCGACGCTGCCTGCCGCCGACTTCATCGACTGGGGCTGGCGCTATCCGTTCTTCGTGGCCTTCGCGATCAACGTCGTCGCACTGTTCGCCCGCCTCCGCCTCGTCGTCACGCCCGAGTTCACCACCCTGTTCGAATCGCGTGCGCTACAGCCGGCGCCCGTGCTCGATACGATTCGCGCCGAAGGCCGCACCATCGTGCTCGGCGCCTTCGCCCCGCTCGCCAGCTTCGCGCTGTTCCATATGGTGACGGTGTTCCCACTGTCGTGGATCGTGCTGTTCACGCGCGAGACGCCAGGCCGGTTCCTGACGATCGAGGTGATCGGCGCGGCGATCGGCCTGTGCGCGACGCTCGTTTCCGGGCTGCTCGCCGATCGCATCGGTCGCCGCACGCTGCTCGGCAGCACCGCGGTGCTGATCGCGCTGTTCGCGATCGGTGCGCCGATGCTGCTCGACGGCGGCGCGACCGGTGAGTGGGTGTTCATGATCGTCGGCTTCGCGCTGTTCGGCCTGTCCTTCGGCCAGTCGTCGGGCTCGCTCGCGACCAGCCTCGGCAAGACGCACCGCTATACCGGGTCGGCGCTGACGACCGATCTGGCCTGGCTGTTCGGTGCGGGCTTCGCCCCGCTCGCCGCATTGCTGCTGTCGAGCAAGCTCGGCCTCGCGGCCAGCGGCGCCTATCTGTTCTCGGGTGCGGTCTGCACGCTGATCGCGCTTGGCGTGAAC
>NZ_JPJC01000255.1:2001-5705 GCF_000733135.1 Sphingomonas sp. FUKUSWIS1 | reverse complement strand
CGGGTGACGTTACGGTTTTCAGGCCCGGTCGAAACCCTACCCGTCGGTACAAAAGGCGATTGACGCCCGCCTGCGCTTACTATACCGAGCGGTATCGAAGACGATCGGGGTCCAGGGATCCTGCTCCGGTCTTCACCTAACGATGATTTTGCTGCCGCCCCGAAGCGCTGCACCACAATTCGACCTGTTTCCCACGCGGCACCTTCGCCGCGTGCCCCTTTGTCCATCCGAAGAGACCCGACCATGGCCTATCTCGACCTCGACAACCTGTTCGCCGCCCCCGTCGCCAGCCGGCCGACGATCAGCGCCGCGCAGACCGAAGGCCGGGCCGGGTTCACGCAGCTCGAATGGCATGTCATCATGCTTGCGAAGCAAGACGGCCTGCGCAGCCTGGCGGTGCCGGGACGGCTGGACCGCGCGCTGCGGACGATCTTCGGCCTGTCCGAGCGCTCGCCGCTGGCCGACCCGCGGCTCGAGGCGCTGCGTCGGCTCTCGGTCCATGCGTGGCGCCACGGCTTCGCGCTGCCGGTCGCCGAGATCGAGCGGTTCCTCGCCGCCGGGTTCCATCGCGGCCAGATCGAAGTCCTGGTCCAGCGCGTGACGGGTCTGCGCGTCGCATCCTGAGGCGGCCCGGCCGATCGTCAGTCCGTACTGAGCGCCTTGCGTAACGCGGCGTGCCAGCCGGCGATCAGCGCGGCGCGGTCGTTCGTCGCCATGCGCGGCTCGAAACACGCCCCCCGCCGCCACGTCTGCGACAACGCATCGAGATCGGGCCAGACGCCGGTCGCCAGCCCCGCATGGAACGCTGCGCCAAGCGCGGTCGTCTCGAGATGCGTCGGCCGCTCGACCGGTGTCTCGAGCATGTCCGCGAGAAACTGACACAGCCAGTCGTTCGCCGCCATGCCGCCGTCGATCCTGAGCGTCGCGGGCGCCGCGCCGCCGTCCGCGACCATCGCCTGCGCCAGATCGAGCGTTTGATAGCCGACCGCCTCAAGCGCGGCGCGTGCGAGATGCGCGCCCGTCGCGCCCAGCGTCAGCCCGGTGATGAGCCCGCGCGCGTCGGGATCCCAGTGCGGCGCGCCCAGCCCGACAAAGGCGGGGACCATGTAGACGCCGTGGCTGTCGGGAACCTCGGTCGCCATGTCGTGCGTCTGGTGCGCGCTGGTGATCACGCCGAGCCCGTCGCGCAGCCACTTGACCGCCGCGCCGGCGACGAAGATCGATCCCTCCAGCGCATAGGTCATCTGCCCGTTCAGCCGATAGGCGGGCGTGGTCAGCAACCGGTGGTCGGACGCGATCGCCGTGTCACCGGTGTTGAGCAGCATGAAACATCCTGTTCCATAGGTCGACTTGACCATGCCGCGCGCGAAGCAGGCTTGGCCGAACAACGCCGCCTGCTGATCCCCCGCCATTCCCGCGATCGGAATCGGGACGTCGAACAACCCCGGTGCGGTCGTGCCGAACACATGGCTGTTGTCGTGCACCTCGGGCAGCACCGCCTGTGGCACGCGCAGCAATCTGCACAGCACATCGTCCCAGTCCTGCCGGCGAATGTCGTAGAGGAGCGTGCGCCCGGCATTGGTCACGTCGGTCGCATGCACCGCGCCGCCGGTGAGCCGCCACAGCAGAAAACAGTCGATCGTGCCAAAGGCGAGCTGCCCCTTGTCCGCGCGCGCACGCGCACCCGGCACGGTGTCGAGGATCCACGCGATCTTGGTCGCGGAGAAATAGGGATCGAGCAGCAAGCCGGTCTTGTCGCGGACCATCTGTTCCGCGCCCTCGGCCTTCAGGCTCTGACACACATCCGCGGTGCGGCGGTCCTGCCAGACGATCGCGGGGTAGATCGGCGTGCCCGTCGCGCGATCCCAGACGACGACGGTTTCGCGCTGGTTGGTGATGCCGATCGCCGCGATGTCGCGCGCGGGCACGCCGCCGCGCGCGATCGCCTCGCGCGCGGTCGCCAGCGTGTCGCGCCATATGTCCTCGGGGTCATGCTCGACCCAGCCGAGTCGCGGATAATGCTGCGCGAATTCGCGCTGCGCCGTCGCGACCGGTCTGGCCGTCGCATCGAACAGGATGCTGCGCGTCGATGTCGTACCCTGATCGATCGCGAGGACGTGCGTGGCTTGGCCCATGCGGCTCTCCTTTGCGACCGCTCTAGGCCGCCCCACCACCCCGCGTCGAGGCTAGCCACCGGTCGGCCCGCGGTGGTAAACGGGAGACGATGATGAAAACGCCCGCGAAATTCGACGTCGACCTGTTGATCGTCGGTGGCGGCATCAACGGCACCGGGATCGCGCGCGATGCCGCCGGGCGCGGACTGTCGGTCCTGCTGGTCGAGCAGGACGATCTGGCCAGCCATACCTCGTCGGCCAGCACCAAGCTGATCCATGGCGGGCTGCGCTATCTCGAATATGGCGAACTCCGGCTGGTGCGCGAGGCGCTGATCGAACGCGAGCGGCTGCTGGCGATCGCGCCGCACATCATCTGGCCGCTGCAGTTCGTCCTGCCGCAGACGCATTCGCCGCGTCCCGCCTGGATGGTCCGGCTCGGGCTGTTCCTCTACGACCATCTGGGCGGCCGCAAGATCCTGCCCGCGACGCGGACCGTGCGTCTCGACCGCGATCCGCTGGGCGACGGGCTGAAACCCGGCGCGACGCGCGCCTTCGTCTATTCGGATTGCTGGGTGGAGGACAGCCGGCTGGTCGTGCTCAACGCGCGCGATGCGGCCGAGCGCGGCGCGACGATCCTGACGCGCACCCGGCTGGTCGCGGCGACCCGACGGGACGGCGGCTGGTCCGCGACGATCGCCGATGCGCAGGGCGAGCGGACCGTCACCGCCCGCGTGCTCGTCAACGCGGCGGGACCCTGGGTCGCCGATGTCCTGGGCAAGATCCCCGATTCGCACCGCGACCGCGGGGTCCGGCTGATCAAGGGCAGCCACATCGTCGTCCCGCGCCTCTATGCGGGCGATCACGCCCTGCTGTTGCAGAACCCGGACAAGCGCGTCGTCTTCGCGATTCCCTATGAAGGTCGCTTCACGCTGATCGGCACCACCGACGAGGCCTGGCAGGGCGCCCCCGGCCCCGCGACGATCGACGCCGCCGAGACCGCCTATCTGTGCGACACCATCGACCGGTATTTCCAGCGTGGCATCACCCCCGCCGACATCGTCTGGAGCTATTCGGGGATCCGCCCGCTCTACGACGATCACGCGGCCAGTGCGTCGGCGGTGACACGCGACTATGTGCTAGATCTCGACGCCGCGGAGGATCGCGCCGCGATGGTGAGCATCTTCGGCGGCAAGATCACGACCTATCGCAAGCTCGCCGAGCACGCGATGATCCAGCTTGCCCCCTTCTTCCCCGATCGAAACACGGACCTGACAAAAAGCTGGACCGCGACGGTTGCGCTGCCCGGTGGCGATCTGCCCGAGAGCGATTTCGACCGGTATCTCGAAGCGCTGATCCGGGCGTACCCCGACCAGCCGACTGAACTGCTGCGCCGACTCGGCCGCGCCTACGGGACGCGGGTGGACCGGATCCTCGGTGCAGCGCGGACGACCACCGAGCTTGGCGAGGATTTCGGCGCGGGGCTTCATGCCGCCGAGATCGACTATCTCGTCGATCGGGAATGGGCGCGGTCGGCGGCCGATATCCTCTATCGCCGCAGCAAGCTCGGGCTGCACGTACCCGCCGACGCCG
>NZ_JPJC01000255.1:0-1909 GCF_000733135.1 Sphingomonas sp. FUKUSWIS1 | reverse complement strand
GGTCGCATCGATGGGGCGGCGGGAGGCGCATCGCCCCCCGCCGCAGCGCCCGATCAGATCCGCGTGTCGCCCGCATAGGCGAACAGCAGGTCGGCGTCGGCGCTGGCCTCGATCCGCTCGGACCCGGTCACGGTCACGCATTCGCCCGCCTTGAACGCGACACCCGCGACGCTGCCTGATCCGGTGATCGGGATCAGCCAGGCGGTCCGCCCCTCGGGCAGGGTCACCGCATGCTCGCCACCGGTCCAGCGCTCGAGCACGAATTTGGGGCCTTCGACCTGGATCGTCCGACCTTCGGAGACGACGCCCGGCGACGTGATCGGCTGATAGGGCACCGGATCCGAGACCGCGATGCCGTCGTCGAGGTGCAGTTCGCGGTCGCTGCCATAATCGTAGAGTCGATAGGTGGTCTCCGAGTTCTGCTGCACCTCGATCACCGTCAGGCCGCCGCCGATCGCGTGGATCGTGTCGGAGGCGCAGTACATGAAATCGCCCGCCTTGACCGGCTTCCAGTAAAGCTTGTCCTCGATGGTGCCGTCGATCGCGGCCGCGCGCAGGTCGTCGCGCGACATCGGCGCCTTGGTACCGACGGCGATCGTCGAATCGGGTTCGGCGGCCAGCACCGTCCAGCATTCGTCCTTGCCCCGCGGCAGACCGCGCGCATGCGCCTGGTCGTCGTCGGGATGGACCTGCACCGACAACTTCTCGCTGGTGAACAGATATTTGATCAGCAGATCGGGGGTCGTGTCGCCGGGTTCCTGGAACCAGACCTCGCCGATCGCCGGCGCATCCGGGGCGGGATCGTCAAAGCCGGGCCACAGCGTGTGGCGTCCCCAGGGCTTCTCGACACGATGGGTGTGAAGCAGGGTGGCGGGCATCAAACGTTCCTTCTCAAGGCTGGCGGACTGGCGCGACATAGCGCCCCGGGGCCCAACTGGCGAGACGCCGGGAATGTCCCGTCGTCGACGCGGCATCGCGCCAGGCGTATCGCGCCCGTCGACCGGTGAATTGTGGCTGAATAGACCGCCCCGAAGGCCGCCGCTTCAGACGTCTCCAAACCCCCTCGCTAGGGGGGATTGTTCGCGTGCCCCCGGTTACGCTAAGGACGACGTCCATGCGTATCCCCCAGTCTCGCGCGCTCTCGATCGCGCTCCTCGCCGCCATAGCGCTCCCCATGGCCGGGTGCGCGAGTTCGCGCACCTCCACCGACATCCCGTATGTCGCGCGCGACGTGGGCACGCTCTACTCGCTGGCGAAGAAGCGGCTCGACCAGGGGCGCTACAAGGAGTCGGCGCAGCTGTTCGACGAGGTCGAGCGCCAGCATCCCTATTCGATCTGGGCCCGCCGCGCGCAGATCATGAGCGCGTTCAGCTATTATCTCGACACCGACTATACCAAGTCGATCCAGTCGGCGCAGCGGTTCATCGCGGTCCACCCGGGCAACCGCGACGCGCCCTATGCCTATTACCTGATCGCGCTCGGCTATTACGAGCAGATCACCGACGTCACGCGCGACCAGAAGATCACGCGCCAGGCGCTCGACGCACTGGGTGAACTGACGCGGCGGTATCCGAACACGCGCTATGCGTCGGATGCGCGGCTGAAGATCGATCTCGTCAACGATCACCTTGGCGGCAAGGAGATGGAGATCGGTCGCTTCTACGAGACGCGCGGCCAGTGGCTCGCGGCGAACGGGCGGTTCCGCACCGTGATCGACCAGTATCAGCAGACCACGCATACCCCCGAGGCGCTGATGCGTCTGACCGAGACCTATCTCGCGCTTGGCGTCCCGGTCGAGGCCGAGAAGGCCGCGGCGGTGCTGGGTCGCAACTATCCGGGCACGCCCTGGTATCAGCGTGCGTACAAGCTCATGCAGGAGCATCCGGTCAAGCCGCTGGCGCCGATCGCG
>NZ_JPJC01000254.1:0-3420 GCF_000733135.1 Sphingomonas sp. FUKUSWIS1 | reverse complement strand
CAGGATCAGTCCGAGCAGGTCGCGCACCGCGCCGCGATCGGACAGGCCGAGCATCTGCCGCACCGCGTCCGCGGTGACGCCGCCACCTTCGAGCCCGGCATGCGCGATCGCCTGGTCGAGGATCGACAGGCCGTCGCGCGCGGACCCTTCCGCGGCGCGTGCGATCAGCATCAGCGCCTCGGGCTCGGCGACGACGCCCTCTTCGGTCGACACCCAGGCGAAGTGCCTGGCGAGCTGTTCCGCCGAGATGCGGCGCAGGTCGAAGCGCTGGCAGCGCGACAGGACCGTCACCGGCACCTTGTTCACTTCGGTCGTCGCGAACAGGAACTTCACATGCGCGGGCGGTTCCTCCAGCGTTTTCAGAAGCGCGTTGAACGCGTTCTTCGACAGCATGTGGACTTCGTCGATGATGTAGATCTTGAAGCGCGCGGTGACCGCCGAATAGCGCGACGCGTCGATGATCTCGCGGACGTCGTCGACGCCGGTATGGCTCGCGGCGTCCATCTCGATCACGTCGATATGGCGGCCCTCGGCGATCGCGCGGCAGGGTTCGCAGACGCCGCACGGGTCGATCGTCGGACCACCCTGCCCGTCCGGACCGATGCAATTGAGCGCCTTGGCGATCAGGCGCGCGGTCGACGTCTTGCCGACCCCGCGCACGCCGGTCATCAGAAAGGCATGCGCCAGCCGGTCGCGCTTGATCGCGTTGCCGAGCGTCTGGACCATCGCGTCCTGCCCGATAAGCTCGGAAAAGGTCTGCGGGCGGTATTTGCGCGCGAGCACGCGGTACGCGACATCCGCCTTAGCAGCCGGCTGCGGCGGTTCGCCCAGGTCGAAGGAATCTGACATTGCGGTCGTCATAGCGGCTGTCGGGTCCGGTGTCGAAGGGCATGGCCGGGACCGCGAATGTTGCGAATGTTGAGACGATAGCGCGATTCAACATTGGGCGTCGGGTCGACATCGGGCGTCGTCGCGGTGCAGCGCGAGGTCGGGATGCGGCCGTTCGGGACGGCGTATCGAGGGCCGGAACTGGGAACGATCTGGGCCATGGTGCGGCGTACCACAAACGCGGGCAGATTTACAGCGAAATGGAACGTTTCGGGAACGTCTTTGCGAAAGCTGTTTGGGATCAGGGGTTTGGCGGCGAAGGTAGGGGCGCCACGGCGACGCCGTGTCGTCAGACGGCGCTGTGCGCCGCTGGCCGCGCTCACATTTGCTTGCAAATGTTCGCGGTGGGAGCCGGGACGACCCGGGGCGAAATCGTTGTGGCTGCTTCCTTCCGGATCTGACCAAGTTGGCGACGACCCCGTCCGCCCGACTCCCGCTGCGCATATGGCGGGGTCGGACGGGATGATCAAGCCGCTTTACGGCCTGATCCTGGGGAAGGCCCGTTTTTAGCGGTTGACGCGAACCGTGCGGCAGACGCGCTGGCGATGATGGTTGCGGACCACGTTGCGGCAGACCTGACGCGTGCGCGTACGATGACGGACGCCGGGACGGTTGTCGTTGTGACGGACGACGGTCCGCTCATGGACGACGGTGCGCTGTGCGGATGCCTCGGCGGCGAAGCCGACGGGCGCGAGGCCGGTGAGCGCAACGAGACCGGCGGCGGCGAGGGTAAACAACTTCATGGAAAGTCTCCTGAGCGGTCTGGATTCGCGTGAATCCCATAACCTATGTTAGCAAACTCGCGCCGCCTCATTACGGTTCCGTATCAACGACGGAAACAGCGGCGAACCGGGCCGTAATAGCCGCGCTGGATCCGGCACACGACGCGCGAGCGGCCATAGCCACGCGGCCCGCCATAGCCGTAATGCGCGCGATAGCCGCCGTGGTGCCCGCGATAGCCGCCGCGATATCCATCCCGGTACCCGCCCCGGTAGCCGCCCCGGTAACCGCCATCCCGATAGCCGTCATAGCGATGGCGCGGGCCATGCCAGCCGCGGTCATGATGCCCGCCGCCGCGCGGCCCGTCCCAGCCGTAACGCTGTGCGTCCGCGGGGGCCGCTGCGACCAGGGTACCGGCGGCCAGGGCGCCAGCGGCGAAGAAAGCGATGATCCTCATGAGAGCTACTCCACTCGAGCCCCGGGCAGCGGGGCTGTATCAATGCCCCGTATACTGGGGCGGTGGGGGCTTGATCGCCGAACCGCCGTGGCTCGACGCTGAACCGGCCGTTGTCATTCTGTAAGGTTCGCTTGGTCGGTCAGCCGGGGATGCGCACCGTCAGTCCGTCGAGCGCCTCGGTCAGGCGGATCTGGCAGGCGAGCCGGCTGGTCCGGGTCGCGCCGGGGGCGAGATCGAGCATGTCCTCCTCGTCCGCGCTCGCCGGCGGCAACCGGGCGACATCGGCGGCGTCGACGATGACATGGCAGGTCGCGCAGGCAAGCTGGCCCTCGCACGTGCCCTCGAGCGGCTGGCCGTCCGCCTGGGCGGCGTCGAGCAGCCGGTCGCCGGGGGTGGCGGCGACGCTGCGCATGCTGCCGTCGCGGGCGATGAAGTGGACAATCATGGGAAGCGGACGATCATGGCCATTGCCCTTCCGCCGCGGCCGCGATCGCGTCGATCGCGGCGGCGAGGTCTGTTTCGGTGGTGTAGCGGCCGAAGCCGAGGCGGATGCTCGACCGGGCCTGGGTCTCGCTCAGCCCGATCGCGCGGAGCACATGGCTCGACCGCCCCGACCCGCTCGCACAGGCCGAGCCTGCGGAAAAGGCGATGTCGCGCAGGTCGGACATCAGCCGGTTCACGTCGAGCCCCTCGCGCCGCACGTTGAGATTGCCGTGATAGCGCGGGTCGGTGGCGCCGTTGATCGTCCAGCCGGGGCCGAGCCGGTCGCGGGCGAGCGCCCAGAGGCGCTCGACATGCGCGGCGTCCTGGTCCCTGCGGTCGGCCATCAGTTGCGCGGCGACGCCGAAGCCGGCGCACAGGGCGGGCGACAGCGTGCCCGAACGGCCGGGCGCTTCCTGCCCGCCGCCGTGCATGAGCGGAGCGAGCGTGACGCCGTCGCGGATCCACAGCGCGCCGATGCCCTTGGGACCGTGGATCTTGTGCGCGGAGATTGCGATCAGGTCGACGGTGTCGGGGATTGCTACGCGGCCATAGCCCTGGACCGCGTCGACCAGCATCAGCGCGCCGGCGGCGTGCGCGGCCTCGGCAAGCGCGGCGATCGGCTGGATCACGCCGATCTCGTTGTTGACGAGCATCGCGGCGACGACGCCTGCGCCGGATGGGACGCTGTCGACGATCCCGTCTGCGCCGACCGGCAGGATCGTCACGTCGCGCCCCTGCGCTGCTTCCGCCGCCGCGGTGTCGAGGACGGCGGCGTGTTCGGTGGCGAGCGTCGTGATCGGCCCGGCGGTGCCCTTGATCGCCCAGTTCAGCGCCTCGGTCGCGCCGCTGGTGAAGGCGATGCGGCCACCGGG
>NZ_JPJC01000253.1:1311-3339 GCF_000733135.1 Sphingomonas sp. FUKUSWIS1 | reverse complement strand
GGCAGGTCTGCGGTATCGCCCGGCAGGATCCGCCCGCCGACGATCGTCGGCATCGCGATCCCCGCGAACCGGCGGACGAGCGCGAGCAGATAGTCCGGCTTCAGCACGCAATCGTCGTCGGTCATCGCGACGATCCGCCCGCGGACATGCGCCAGCCCCAGATTGCGCGCCCGCGCCAGCCCCGCGAGTGGTTCGGCCAGCAGCAGCACGGGAAACGCCTGCTCCGCCTGCCAGGCCGCCAGCCGCGCCGCGGTGTCGTCGCGCGACCCGTTGTCGACGACCACCATCTCGACCGCCACGTCCCCCGCAACCCCGACCGCGCGCGTCACCGAATCGAGCGTGCGCGACAGCGACGCCCCCCGGTCGCGCGTGCAGATCAGCACACTGACGTCGATCATTCGCGCAGCAGCAGCGGCGATCGCGCGGTCCAGGCGGCGATATAGGCGGACAGCTTGCCATAATCATTGTCGAGCGCGACGTGCGGGATGCCCAGCAGCAGCGCGAGGATATGCGCGTGCAGCCGGTCGGTCACGACCTGCCGCCCGCGCGACAGCAGCGCCAGCCCGCGCGCGACCCGCGCACCAGCCAGCCGCTCATAGTGTGCAGCACGCGGCATCCCCGCCTCCCATAGGGGCAGCACGCCGTCCTCGAGCCAGTCGAGCACCACCGCCCCCTCCGGCACCGGCCCGCGATCCCCCGCCACGCGCTCGTCATCGGTCCGCATCAGCATCAGCAGGTCGCAATCCGAAGCCCCACGCGGCTGCGCCCCCAGCGCGAACGCGGAATCGGGTGCGAGCGCGACCGGGCAGGACAGGTGCCGCGCAAGGTCGAGGCTGCGGGCATCGCGGACATAGAGGTGGAAATCGGGATGCGCGTCGACGCAGGCAGCTAAACGGTCGAGCCCTTCGACAGCGCGGAAATGGATCGACTGCGGCAGCTGGACGATCGTCCGGTCGCGAAACGCCGCCAGCATAGCCTCGCGAAACCGCTGATGATGCGGCCAGATATCGCCCAGATTGCCGCCACCGTGCAGGAACACGACCCCCGCCGGGCTGTCGAGGCGAAACGCGTCCGCGTCGAACGCGTCCCAGGTGCAGACATGATCGGGATCGCGCCCGGTGATCGCGCGGAGCATCGCGATCTCGCCCAGCCAGATCGCGCTGTCGCCAACATTGGCGTGATCGGGAAAGTCGAGCAGCGCATAGCGGTCGCCGGGCCCGACATGCTGCCGGTACAGCCCCGCCAGCGCTGCCTGCTGCACCGCGACCACGTCGTCGCCCTGTATCCGTGCAGACACCGTCACGCGACCATCTCCGCCTTGGCCGCGCATACCTCCGCATAGAGTGCCTCGCACCGGTCGAGCCAGCGGTCGCGCGTGAACAGCCGTTCGACCCGAGCGCGCGGTACATCGCGCGGGATCGCCATCGCCGCAGGGATCGCCGCCGCCAGCCCCTCGACGTCGCCCGGCCCAGCGAGACACCCTGCCTCACCCACGACCTCGCGTGCCGCGCCCATGTCGAGCGCGGCGACCGGCAGGCCGCACGCCAGCGCCTCTGCCGCGACCAGCCCGAACGGCTCGTCCCAGCACGGCGTGAACAGGAACACCGACGCCTGCCCGAGCGCCGACGCCAGCGCCGCGCCGTCCAGATGCCCGCCATAGCGCACGTCGGGCCCCAGATGCGGCGCGACCTCGGCCGCCCAATAGTCCGGATCTTCGATCTGCCCGTACAGCGTGATCGCCACGCCTGCGTGCCGCGCCGCCTGCACCGCCAGATGCGGCCCCTTGTTCGGCGTCATCCGTCCCGACCAGACCGCGCTGCCGTCCCCTGCGGGCGAGAACCGCCACGCGGCGGGGTCGATGCCGTTGTGTAGCACCGACGCCTCGGCGGGCGCACCGTCCGGCCACCAGGCACGCAACTGTGATTGCGACGTCACCGTCAGCCGGTGCGTCGGTGACGGGCTCGCCTTCACGAACCAGTGCAGCGCGTCATAGGGCGGCACGTGGAGCGAGGTGACGGTCGGCACGAT
>NZ_JPJC01000253.1:0-1212 GCF_000733135.1 Sphingomonas sp. FUKUSWIS1 | reverse complement strand
GGCTCGATCGGGAAGCGGCTCAGGCTGTTGTTGTGCACCACGTCGAACCCACCCGCCGCGATCCTCTCGCACGCCGCGATATAGCCCTGGTCGACATGCGCGATCAGCGGCGCCGACCCGCGATGCTCGGCCCAGGGGAACACCCGCTCATAATGCTGGGGCAGCACCGGATCGATCGCGAAGCGCGGGTCGCTGTCGCCGCTCGCGAACAGCACGACGTCGTGCCCGCGTGCCTGCAGTCCTTCGGCCAGATACCAGCTGTGCGATTCCATCCCGCCCATGAACGGCTGCGCGATCCGCTGGCGGACGTGCGAGAGCAAAGCGATCCTCACGCCGCCGCGGCACTCGCGGCGACACGCTCTTCCAGCAGCCGGATGACGCTTGCGGTATTGGCATAGGGCTGGTGGCTCTGCTGTCCGGTCAGCGCGAGATCCGCGTCATCGGGGCGGCGGAGCACGCGTATCGGCTGGCCGGGCCGGTCGTCGATCAGCCCCATCAGCCGAAACGCGTGCAGCCAGTGCCCCATTGTCCGATAGCCCCAGCGCGCCTCGAACAGCTCGGCATTGCGGATCACGCTGTCGAGATGATGGACCGGCGGCATGTGGTGCGGATGATATTGATGATGCGCCAGCCCGCCCTTGATCCACGCGATCGGCACGCCCGCGGTGTCGAGCACCTTGCCGAAGTCGGTATCCTCGCCGCCATAGCCGTTATAGCCCTCGTGGAACCCGCCGACCGCGAGAAAGGTCGCGCGCCGCATCGCGAAGTTGAGCGACCAGAAACAGCGATAGTCGCCGCACGCCTCGATCCCCTCGGCGGGTGGTCCGCGCCGGTCCGAATGCCGCACCGCGACGTCCGCGAAATCCTCGCTGCGCCAGTCCCCCTTCGTCGCGCCGCCCGGCAGGTACATCACCTCGCCCATCAGCAACCCGTCATAGGTCGCGAGGTGCCCGGCATAGTCCGCGACGAGACCCGGCGCCGGGATGCAGTCCATGTCGAGGAAGATCAGCCCCTCCCCCGTCGCGGTCCGCGCCGCCAGGTTGCGCGCAGCGGCCAGCGGCAACGCCTCGCCCGCGATCATCAGCTGGCGGACCGGAAAATCCGTCTCGGGCAGGACATAGGGCTCGTCCTGCATCACCGCGACGATCAGTTCGCGCGGCGGGGTCGTCTGTCTCGTGAGCCCCAAAACCAGATTGTAGAGATGCTCCGCCC
>NZ_JPJC01000252.1:17510-19708 GCF_000733135.1 Sphingomonas sp. FUKUSWIS1 | reverse complement strand
GATCGTGCGCCGCGCGGTCCGCGGGGCCCGCGGGCGGCTCGGGCTGGGCGAGCGGACGACGCCGCACGCACTGCGCCACAGTTTCGCGACGCATCTGCTGGGACGCGGGGCGGACCTGCGCGCGTTGCAGGAGCTGCTCGGCCATGCGAGCCTCAGCTCGACGCAGATCTATACGCAGGTCGACGCCGCGCATCTGATGGACGTGTACCGCAACGCGCATCCGCGGGCGTAGCGCAAGGTCAGCCTTTCGGCTTCCATGTCAGCACGCGCCAGCCATAGGCCAGCGCGATGATGACGAACGTCGCGACCGAGACAGGGCCGACATAGCGGTCGAGCTGCTGGAACCGCGAGCCGAGCAGGATGCCGGCATAGGCGAGCACGGTGTTCCAGATCGCGCTGCCCGCAGCGGTCCAGATCACGAACTTCCACAACGGCATGTACGTCATCCCGGCCGGGAGCGAGATGATCGTCCGGAAGGTCGGCATGAAGCGGAAGACGAAGATCACCCAGCCGCCGCGCTTCACGAAGAAGCGGTGGACCTTCTCGATATCCGACCATTCGATCGTCAGCCAGCGGCCATGCCGCTCGACGAACGGACGGAAGCGCTCGTAGCCGATGTTCCGGCCGATATAATACCAGAAGTAATTGCCCGCGACCGATCCGACCGTCCCCGCGACGATCAGCGGCACGACCGCCATATGGCCGCGCGCGACGGCAATGCCGCCGAGCCCCATGATCACCTCGGACGGTACGGGCGGGACGATATTCTCGAGCGCCATCAGCAAAAAGATGCCGAAATAGCCGCCCCAGGCGATCAGGTTGATGATGAATTCGGTCATGGCTAACCGATACTTCCGGGATGCCGCATCTGTTCCCTCGACAGCGCGGTCGCACCATCCCGGCGTGAACCGGGATGGTGGTTTTCCTACCGCGCCGCGACCTTCGCCTCGATCGCGTCCCAGATCATCGCGGAGACGTCGGTGCCGTCGAACCGCTCGATCGCGACGATGCCGGTGGGCGAGGTGACGTTGATCTCGGTCAGCCACTTGCCGCCGATCACGTCGATGCCGACGAATAGCAGCCCGCGCTTCTTGAGTTCCGGTCCGAGGACCGCGCAGATCTCGCGCTCGGTCGGGGTCAGCTCGGTCTTTTCCGCCGAGCCGCCGACCGCGAGGTTGGAGCGGATCTCGCCCTCGCCCGGCAGGCGGTTGATCGCGCCGGCGACTTCGCCGTCGACCAGCACGATGCGCTTGTCGCCCTTGGCCACGTCGGGAAGGAACGCCTGGACCATGTGCGGCTCGCGCCACGTCATGTTGAACACCTCGATCAGCGCGGACAGGTTGGCACCGTCCGATTCGACCTTGAAGATCGCCTTGCCGCCATTGCCGTGGAGCGGCTTGATCACGATTGCGCCGTGTTCGGCCAGGAAGGCGCGCGCCTCGTCGAGGCTGCGCGTGACGAGCGTTGGCGGCATGAACTGCGGATAGTCGAGCACGAACACCTTTTCGGGTGCGTTGCGGACCTGTGCCGGGTCGTTGACGACCAGCGTCTTGCCGGCGATCCGCTCGAGCAGATGCGTCGCGGTGATGTAGCCGAGATCGAAGGGCGGGTCCTGCCGCATGAGCACGACGTCGGCCTCGTCACCGAGATCGAGGTTCACCGGCTCGCCGACGCTGAAGTGATCGCCGGTCACGCGCTGCACGGTGACGGGGTGCGCCTTCGCCCAGACCCGGCCGTCGCGGTAGTTGAGATCCTCCGCGGCATAATGGAACAGCCGGTGCCCGCGGTCCTGTGCGGAGAGCATCAGCGCGAAGGTCGAATCGCCCGCGATATTGATGCTGTCGAGCGGGTCCATCTGGACGGCGACGGTGAGGCTCATGCGTCTTCCTTCTATACGGTCGAGCGCATGTAGGTGCGCGCGGGCCGCAAGTCACCCGACCCGCTCAGCCGATCCATGCATTCTCGATATGGCGGGGGCGCGTGCCGGGCGCGAGCAGGATGACGTCGACGCGAATGTCGTCGCCGGGCCCGGCATAGCGCGGCATCAAAAACTCTGCCGCCGCGGCGACCCGCGCGAGCCGCCGCTCGTCGATCGCGAAGTCGAGTTCGGCGGCGGTCGCGCGCGTCTTCACCTCGACGAACGCGATGAGCGTCCCCTTGCGCGCGACGATGTCGACCTCGCCCGCAGGCGTCCGCAC